>NZ_JBLYZG010000001.1:0-254394 GCF_049310245.1 Endozoicomonas sp. ALB115
ATAGCCCCGCTATTCTCCTCAGAAGCAGAAATTTTTATCCTCAATTTCTCGCAATCCTCGCTACGGACGCTTAAGTCCGACAGGCTCCTGGAAAACGCAGGTGGCTGGTGATTTGCCAGCAAGCCGAATAAAACAGGATAGATCAAAAGATTGTATGATGTTCCGGACAGTGAAAGCTGATATGTTAAAAAAACTGGTGTCAATGGTTGCAGGAGTATTAACCATGGTTTCAATAGCAGGTTGTTCAATGACGACGGAGAGAGAAGCCCTTGTGACCCCGGGAGACGTAATAAAAAGCCCTGCTGATGACCGGCATTATCGCTATATCACTTTGGATAATGGTCTCAAGGTGCTGCTGATCTCAGACCCGGATACCGACAAGTCGGCAGCTGCGGTGGATGTGAATGTTGGTAGTTACCAGGACCCCGACGACCGTCTTGGGCTTGCCCACTTCCTCGAACACATGCTGTTTATGGGGACGGAAAAGTACCCGGACGTAGACAGTTACTCTGAATTTATCCGTGCCAATGGTGGCAGCAGTAATGCCTATACGACGGATGTACGAACCAATTACTACTTTGATATTAACAGCGACCAGCTGCAGCCAGCGCTGGATCGCCTTGCCCAGTTTTTTATCGCGCCCAGGCTGGATCCGAACTATGTAGAGCGGGAAAAAAATGCGGTCGATGCAGAGTATCGCCTGCACGCCAGAGAGGATGGCTGGCGTCTCTTTATGGCGCTCAATGCCACGTCAAACCCGGAGCACCCGAAGAGCCGGTTTAATATCGGCAGCCTTGACACACTGCATGATCGTGACGGGCAGCTCTGGCAGTCGTTAAAGGATTTTCATGACAGGTACTATGTTGCTGCCAATATGGGTGTGGTTGTTTATGGCAAAGAGCCACTGGACAGGCTTGAGCAGTGGGTGAATACCTCTTTTTCGATGGTTCCCCCGGGCGCAAAACCCGATTTGATTATTGGTAAACAGCCGTATACCCGGAATGAATTGCAGGCCCGTATCAATATTGTGCCATTAAAAGATACCCGGGTTCTGTCACTGGGTTTTCCCATGCCCAGTACACAGCCTTTTTACCATATCAAGCCTCTGGGCTATCTTGCCCGAATCATTGGTTACGAAGGCAAAGGCAGTTTGCACAGTTTGTTGAAAGAACGTGGCCTGATTGTTTCACTGGCAGCCTACAGCAGTGACCTGCCCAATGAGTACAGTGAGTTTACCGTTCGCATGGAGTTGACGCCTGAAGGGCTGGCCCGGGTGGATGAGATTACGGCCATGGTATTTGACTATCTTGATCTGATTCGCAGGGAAGGTCTTGAGCCATGGCTCTATGAGGAGAGCAAACAAATTGCAGAGCTGGCCTTTCGTTATCAGGAAGACCGTAACCCGCAGCAGACTGCCTCAGGGCTGGCGGCCAGAATGCACTATCTGCCACCGGAGCATCTGCTGGAAGCAAATTATCTTTATGACTCCTACGACCCTGAGCTGATCTCGGGTTATCTGGCCAGAATGACCCCGGAAAATCTGCGTCAGGTGGTCATTGCCCAGAACCTGTCTACGGATCAGGTTGAGCCGTATTTTGAAACGCAATACAGCATTCAGCCCCTTGCCGCTGAGCTGGTCACACGGCTGAAGACGCCCATTGCCCGACAGTCATTGACTATTCCTGAACCGAACCCGTTTATCGCCAGTAACCTTGAGCTGCATGACAGCGGCCAGGTCACTGAACCATCGGTTATTCTTGAACAGCCGGGATTACGGGTATGGAGCCTGACCGATACCAGATTCAATATGCCCCGTGGCAATGTACGGGTGATGATCTCTACACCGGTTGCTTCAGCGACACCTGACGATAATGTATTGATTCAGATATACAAGTCGCTGCTGTCAAGAAGTCTCAATGAGTATGGCTATCCGGCCAGGGAGGCGGGTCTCAATTACAGCATCACGGCCGGACGACGAGGGTTGTTGATCAGCCTTGCGGGATATCAGGACAAACAGGCTGTACTGCTGGAAGACATACTCAAGGCAGTGACAACCTTTAAGCCTGAGAAGAGCGCGTTTGAACAGGAACAGGCAGTGCTGGTCAGAGGGCTGAAAAACAAGAAGTTCCATGCCCCTTACCGACTGGGAATGGATGCGCTTAGCCAGGCAACCTATCCTTCCTATCCGGAGGATGATGTTCTGTTGAATGCTGCTGAAAAGGTCACTTATGAGCAATTGATTAATTATGCCCATGACTTCTACCGGCAGATTCATATAGAAATGCTGGTTTATGGTAACCACAGTCAGCAAGAAGCACTAACACTGTCGTCAATGGTTGAGTCGGCATTACTGAATGACCATAATCGTCGGGACCGTTTTGATCTGCCCTTCCACCTTCTGGGCGACACCAACCGTGTTCTGAATATGGCTATTGAGCATGATGACTCGATGTTGATCAGTTATTACCAGATTCCCAAAACGGATAACCGGGAGCGCGCTCAATACGCATTGCTGGGTCGTCTGCTGGCAAATCCGTTTTTTAACAGCCTGCGGACGGAACAGCAGCTGGGGTACGTGGTGTTTGCCGGACCTCGTCCCTTTGAGAAACACCCCGGTGTTATTTTTGTGGTGCAATCGCCCAAGCTGGACCCTATTGGTCTGGAAGGTCGTGTAGATCAGTTTTTGAACGATCAGAAAGCGGTACTGGTAGGACTGACCGACCAGGAGCTGGAACAGTACCGTCAGGGGTTGATCGGTGACCTGCTGAAGAAAGATGACAATATGGATGAACGTAATGGTCGTTTCTGGCAGGGAATTGCCAGTGGCGAGCTGGATTTTGACAATCGAGTGAAAATTGCGGATGAAATTGGCAAACTCAAGCCCTCGGATATGCAGTCTGCCCTAGCAAGGCTGGTGCAAAACAGGGGTAAGCTTGTTATTCGCTCGTTTGGCGAGCCTCACAAGAAGGCGTACCAAAAAGAGACTGACAGAATCGAATGCAACACCATTGATTGTCTGAAGGATCTGCCGGTCAGTAAATAGCTTTTATCCGGGGCAGTTATCGCTGCCCCGATCTTCAATACCCTGTTTTGGTATTTTCATTGATAATCAAGACTCAGTTACCTATGCTTTTGCCAACGGATATGGAGAGGTACGAATATGGCCGCTGATGTTCTGTTTTCCGAACTGAATGCCCGGGATAATAAAAAGATTGGTCTGATCACGCTGAATGCTGAAAAAGCATTGAACGCATTGAATCAATCCATGATTGACCTGCTGCTTCAGCAATTTTCTGACTGGCGTGACAATGATGATGTTGTGGCCGTGTTTATGCAGGGCAGCGGTGAAAAGGCCTTTTGTGCTGGTGGTGATGTGCGGGCGCTGAGGCAGGCGGTTATTGATGGCAAGCCTGAGGTGCCCGGTCATTTTTTTGCCACAGAATACCGTGTTGATTACCTGATTCACACCTATCCCAAGCCGGTTATCTGCTGGGGTAATGGCATTGTGATGGGCGGCGGTATTGGCCTGATGGCGGGGGCTGATTTCAGAATAGTGACGGATACCTCCATGCTGGCCATGCCGGAAATCAGTATTGGCCTCTATCCGGACGTTGCCGGCAGCTGGATCCTGAGCCATCTGCCCGCAAGGCTTGGCCTGTTTATGGCGTTGACCGGCTGTCGGCTTAATGCGGCTGATGCGATCTATGTTGGCCTGGCTAACCGTTTTATTGATCATGCATTTTGTGACAATGTTCTGGAGTCTTTGCAGCAAGCAGACTGGAACGCTTCAGAAGCCCACGCTGTCGTTTATTCTGTCCTGCAGAAATACCGGGAAAAAAGTGCCGGGTGGCTACCCTATTCAAAGGTGCGTGAGCACAGGGATTTAATTGCCGGACTGATGGATCAACCATCACTGGCCAATGTGATGACCGCCATTGATAGCCTTGAGACCGATGATGACTGGCTGCTGGCCGCCAGAAAAACCGCACTTCATGGTTCGCCACTGTCGGCAGCCATTGGCTATCGACAGTTACAGCGAGCACGGCACATGTCCCTTAAAGAGGCGCTTCAGAGTGAGTTGGCTTTGTCCGTCAATACGGTACTTAAGGGCGATTTCTGCGAAGGTGTCCGCTCCCGGCTGGTTGACAAGGATAAAAATCCCCAATGGAAATTTAACACCGTTGATCAGGTCGATGAACAATTGTTGAATGATCTGTTCAGTTCACCCTGGCCTGAGAATCCACTCCATGACCTCTAACTGATAGACACTGTCACCTGACACTCCCCGCCTGGGCGAAGGCTCTTAGATCGCTCCGGGAACGTTTCTGTTCCACCGTTCATTGCTCAGTGAACAGGTGGTGCCGCCCGGGCTTGGTTATCGCATAAAATTCCACATTGCGGAACGCTCCATGCCTGCGCTGCCCGGCCTTCCTGTCTTATATCTCCGCCCGATTTCGCGATGCTTTACGACGGGTTTGGTAAGTGTCTGTTTTTTTATGCCCTTTTAGAGAGCATGGACTTAATTTTTTACTGTGAACTTTATAACAATATCTTTGTCCAATTTAGGGTCATATACAGATTCCTGGCTATATCATCATTCAAAAACTAAAACACTGGTCATAATTTCATGGATATTTATGTTAGAGGGATTCTAAATGTTTCATGTTAAAGCTCATTATTTGGGTTATCAAAACCCGGCAACGAATTCAAATATTGATACCAGGTCCCTCAATTTATCCGACGGGGGCAGCAGGCCAGCCAGAAGGTATATTAACGATTATGATCCCCGTGGCAATCCTGCCGTCAACAATCCATTAGCCAGGCGTCTGTGCAGTTCACATGTGTCATCACCATTCCATCAGGCGAACCATTCCCCGCCAAACCGGGAGCAACTTGGGGGAAAGGGAATGTTTTTGCGACGCATGCAGGAAATAGGATTGTCTGTCCCACCGTTCCAATGTGTTACCGCTGAGGTAATGAATGCTCTTGAGCAACACCCTCTGGATACCCGTCTTTTAGCTCCCTATCTCTCTGGCATTAGTGAACCTTGGGTAGAGACCAGTCTGATGAACATCAGGAAATATCTCAATGCCTTGCCACCTTCAGAGCAAACCAAAAGGAATGACTGGCTGGCAGGTCTGGCAATATTTGTCGCCAGTAATGACTTTTACCAACAGGTTAAAGATTCTGAAGCGGCCAAACACATCAGGGCTCTGCGTGACCGAATATCCAGATCACAGCCGGTTATTGTCCGCAGTTCTGGCATCAACGAAGATAACTACGGCGATGCCCAGGCGGGCAAATACCTCTCTGAAGTTCAGGGAGAAGATGATGTTTTGCGCACCTGCCTTAAAGTCATGGCCTCAGGTTACCGGCCTGAATTATGTTCCGGGGGTATACCACAACCCATGGCACTGATTATCCAAAAGTGCATTAACTGCAAATATGGTGGGGTAGCCATGAGCTTTCAATCACTTCAGGGTGATAATACCGTCAGGGTTGAGTACACATCCGGTCAGCCCAGAGGCATAGTAGGAGGGCAGTCCGGTAACACGCCCCACCGCATCGACATTGTGCGCAAGGATTGCAAAGAAGGTGCTTACAACGCCCAATACATTCGCGGGACCATCTCAAGTCACTTCATCCTGGACAAAAACACAGATAATAACGGCTATTCGGAAACAGCGATTGATACTGATGCACAATCAGACGGTGATGGGTATCGACTCAGTGATGACCAGATTGAAGAACTCATGCAAGCGGTGACCAAGCTGGAAGACCTGTTGCTCTGCCCCGTGGATGTGGAGTTTGCCATCGATCATCAGGGTCGCCTGTTCCTGTTGCAGGTGCGCCCTATTACCCGGCTTCCCGGGGGTATGGAGTTTGCCATGCCCATACCCAAAGAGACCCTGGCCAGTGGCGAGGACGTCAGTGAAGGCTATTGCACCGGATCACTCTGGTTGGCCAATAAACAAGCCACAGACACTATGCCAGAGGGAGCCATTGTCGTTGCCCAGCACGCTGAAGAGTGGATGCTTGAGCCTGAATTTCTGAAACGGGTAGGGGGTTTTGCCGTTGCCACGGGAGGACGGAATGACCATGTGGGGATCTTCCTGAGACAGAAAAAAATACCCTTAATGGTGGCTGGTGGCCAGTACCCGGCAGTGGTCGCTCAGGTTGGCCAACAGGCCACGCTGGCCTGCGCCCGCTTTAACGGTAAGCCCGGTGCCTTTGTTGTTACCGGTGACCTCAGCAGAAAACTGGTCAGTTACGGGAGTCTGTCCTCTGCTTTTTCTGATGTGCCGTTAGCAAGAGACATCCCGTCATGGGAAGATTTGTCCCTCCCACAAGGCACATTCTGTCAGGTCGCCAGCGGTTTTCACTGGCTCTCGGATCAAAATGCCCGCCTGCTGTCACTGTTTGCCCCTGGCGGTGGACTGGATTGTTTGGCACACCCGATCAAACTGAGTATGTCGCCACAACGAGCACATTTAGTGGCAGAGACCAGGGACAGTGTAAACCGGCTGATTCATGGAGCTGAAGCACTGTTGGACGGTTACCGCGCATTCTTGCTGCTGGCGGGTGACAGCAGTTCAGACCGGGTCAAGTCATTGCAGGCAGAATCACTGCTGCTGATCACCCGGTTCGAAACGCTGAAACAGACCATCACCTCAACGGTAAACACCATCATCCATCCATTGCATGCCGTTGAAACATCACTGCCACCCGTGGGAAGGTTTCGTCAGTGGGTGTCAGCCTGTCATCAGTTACAATCCAGCCTTGAAGCACTCAATCCTTCGCAGGCTGAGCAGGTCCGGAGTGTCCATGAGTTAATTTTTGCCCTCCATAAACGCTTTGTTGAGGCGTTGGGACCGGTCACTATGGATTCTGGTCAGGGCAGGCTTTCTAATGAACGGTGCATCACCTATGTTGATTGCACGACTCCGGGTGGCTCGGCTGTAAAGACACCGCTATTAAATCCGTCCTGCAAACAGCTCCTCAATGATATAGGAAAATCAGGGACTGTCGTCAGTATGGATGATGCCTTGATTGTTAATCTGGTGTTAGGAAGTCATGTGTGCGTTATCGAGCTACTTGAACACGCAGAGGGGGGGAAAGGACGCATCTTGCGGCTGAAAGTTTCTGACAGTTTTAAGAAACCTGATGGCAGTGATAAACCTGGCAAGTTGAAACGCATGTGGTTTTTGGCGCAGTTACTGAAAGCGGTCGAACTGGATAAGGATGCTGATGGCATCAAGCTGAGTTGCAATGCCGTAGCAGGAGAAATTATCGTCGAATGCCCCCGAATGAAATTAAGGTCAACCATGCAGGAGGCCTTTGAAAAACTGCTGTCTGTGTTATGTGGTATGAGTGATCTGGATCTTCACCTCAAAGACAGACCCATTGTTGAAGGAGATCAGTGGAACTTTAACTTTCTTGCACAACGCCTTAACAATGATTTTTCAGAAGAAGCCAATAGATTCGCCTTCAACCATTGTCTTTTCTTATTGGCCTATAGTTTTGCGGGCATAATTTCCAGCTACTCTTCGTTATTAAGCAAATACCACCAACAATTTATTGATCATGTTCAAGGGTTAAAATGCTTGGTGATTACATCGGATGACCAACTTCAGAAAATGTTTGCGAGTGATAAGATTGATCTGGACACCCGCAGGGAACTCTTACATCATCTTTTATTATCGTCAAATTGCAAAAACGCTACCCAATTGGTTGATCTTGTGTATGACGACTTGAAAGATCAATACTATATTATCGAACCATCTTGTTGGAGTTACCGCCTGGCGTTTAAGGTTCCACCGGGTCAGCCACTTCCGGGTCATAAAGAAAAGATCAGGAATGTCCTGCTGGAGCAAGGGCTGCAGTATGCCAGCCGACGGGTTCGAAATGATGAAGACCTTGTATTACCAACCATTGCAAAGCACCCAAATGACTTGCAATATGTTAGCCAAGGACTGAAGAATGACAGAGATGTCGTCATGGCCGCAGTCACTCAACAAGGCAAACAGCTGGAATATGCAAGCCCGGATTTTCAGGATAATGTTGATGTTGTAAGGGCCGCTGTCGCACAGTGTTCGGATGCTCTGCGTCATGCAAGTGAAAGAATCCGAAGCGATAAAAGCATTATTGAAACCTTAATTGCTTATGATATTGGTCTCTTGGTTTATGTTAAGGGAGAGCTATTGGAGGATCGCGATTATTTGCTGGGCTTAATCGGACATAATCCTTTAGCTTTCAGGTTTGCTAATACTTGGCTTCGAGATGATCCTGCCTTTATCGTTTCAGCAATCGACGCAAATCCCGGAGTCTGGGAATACATACCCTCACCCATGAAAACAGAACTTGAATCTGCAAGATCACAACACAAAAGTCAGACTGAAAGTCTTCAGACTAAGGCTGCTGGTGTAAGATCCTCTGATCCTGATGTTTGTAGCTCTGTTAAGTCAAGAGCGTTCACCAATACTGGCTGCTTTTCGATTGTCAATCTTTTCGATCCTTTAATCATGACAGTCGCGCACTCTGTTCCTCCCCATGTTCTGAATGTTTCTCTCACAGATGATGGTTTTGTGCATCACAGACTGCAGGCTTCAGCGTGCCCGGTTGAATCGTTTCCAGCAGTTGTTTTGCCAGATTTTTTTCGCAGCCAAAATCATCCCAGTTCACAGTGATTAATGGTGTCCCCATTGAGCGGCAGATCTGTGGCAGGATGGCCTCATGATAGTTATGGATATCGCAGAGGTACGTCAGTGGAGTTCCATCCTCGGCACTTCTTGCCCGCTCAATCAGACGGCTATGGGCAATGTTCGGAGCGGTTCTGAGATAAATGACCGCGCTGATCACCGGATAATCCTTCAGTCTGCGCTGGATTTCACAATAATGCAGCATATAGCGTTCATCTGGTTTGACCATCCCCAGAAAGTTCGCCTGGGTGAAAATCAAATCAGAGTAAAGGGAGCGCTCAATCAGATAGTTGCGGTCAGTGGGCAACTGCTCAACAATGCTGGCCCGGCGATTGGTAATGTACTCCTGAAACTGAATACGCTTAACCGCATCATTTGGGTGGTCTGTGAACTCCTGAAGCAATCGTGTAAATTCCGGGTCATTCACAGGCTCCTGAATGGCGTCCCAGCCCAGCTCTGCTGCCAGTTTGGGAAGAAGAGTTGACTTGCCCGCAGCAATGTTGGCTTCTACAGCGACAAAGTGATTGGTTGGCTTCATTAAGGACCCCGGTGACTGATGATACAACTCATGACATTTCCGTGCTGGTCATGAGAAGGGCAGGCACTTTATGAGGTTAGGCGTCCATGATCAATAAGTAATAGGCGGAAAGGAGGTAGGCTTGGCCGTGATATGGCTTAATTGGCCCTGGCAGACTAAATGGATTGAGCCTTGTTGATATTCTCGGTGTGTTGTCAATGTCTAAAGACCCGAAAAGCGATGTAACTATTCTATAAGAGCAACTAAAAAATCAACAGTCCTTGTTGTTTGACTATTTTCTTATGAAACATTTGCAAGATGTTGAGCTGGGTCAACTTTTTGTAAGTAATGTTTGGCCGAAAAGACAGCTGGGCATTCCAGATTGGCCGTTACGAAGCCATGAACCTGTTCCCGCTGGGTAAAGACGTTGCGCTGTTTTATGCTGATGGCGCTGACAGCATTGGTAGCGGCATCTATTACTATATGGCGAAAGAGGGCCGTGGTCGTGGTGGTGATGCTGGTCAAGCTCGTATTATCGGCGAGATGGGCAACTGGACTGCCGAAGTTTCTACTGTTTACGGTGATACCGAAAGCGTACTCGAAAACAGCAGCGAGTATTTACAGGGTGTTGTTGACATTGATTCCAGCCATAACAGCTTCATGGTTCGTCCGGCAGTTAACTATCTGAGTGATGACGGCTTCTTTAGCATCAGTTTTGGTGGTGAATATGAAGTCAACGGTGACTATGTTACTGCAACAAATACAGTCACTAAGGAAAATTTGAACTTTCTGACCGCTACGGTCTGGCAGCCACCACAACCCTGAACTTTGGTGAACTGGTGTGGAACAACAGCATCGCGATGCAGGATGCCAAAGACGCCTGGGAAGCGCGCACGTTCAACACCAACACGCTTAAAGTTAAACCAAAGGCTCCTTGCTCCGGCAAAGAGCCTTTTTTTACGACCGGACTTGTTCCCACAATCCCGAGAAAGTTGCGAAACCAGAAAGCAAGCCTTTCGCAGGCCAGCTCCTATAAGGAGCCGACACCCGACTCATTGAAACCATGTGCTAGCTTTCAGCAGTTCCGGTTGCAGACGGACCTGATACCGGAGCCGAGTGATTTCTTTCAACTCCCCGCAAAATACAAACATCTTCCTGCAATCGGATCTTATCCTGTCCAAGGCGCTCCCTGTAATGGCTGTACCTGGTCTTGAGCAGGTCCTGGTAGAGTTCACTGACCGGGCGACTCTGGCGTTTGTCCAGATCTTCCGTAATGATGCGGTTAAAGATAAACATCCGCCTGGCAAGATCTTCCTGGTCTTTTGCCGGGACAGGAAACTTCGTCATCAATCGTTTGAAATCCGGAAGTTCTGTTGCAGCTTCCGGGGAGTCGATATCCCCCATACTGGCAATAACGTTGCTAATATCCTCCTTCTTCACGCCATATTCACCTTCTAACACAGCGCTGAACTCATTCATGCTTTTATTAAAGTTACTCTGGTGATCGTGGGTGTGAATACCTGCCCATAATAGCCAGAGTGACTTCCAGGAATCCTGGTATCTATTCGTCATATATTTGATAACCAAAAAGTCATCGCTGCTGTATTCATGGTCAGGCTGATCCAGCGGATGATTGAGCAGATAGGCTTCATCTTCCATGGCCTGCTCCAGTTCCTGGCTGGCATGCTCCAGTGGCGTCATGGGCCTGGCATTGGCGATGGCTCTCAATACGTTCAGTGTTGCACCCGCTGCTCCCGCTATGGCCACAGGTTTCCATGAGAACTCTCCAGTGGCTCTGGTAAGACCAACAAAGGTAACGCCAGCAATACCACCCAAAGCACCTGAAATACCACCTTTAGCGGCCATGCCTGCAAGATAGCCTGTTGATATATTGAGTTTTTTGACAGTATGCCGTCCTAATGCCGCCTGTTTGTCATCTGCGGTATATACATGCCCGTCCGGGCTCTTTATGCCAAATGCGGCATTTGATGCGCGAATTAAAGATCCGCCCAATTGCTGTTGCAAAGCTGCTGGTTCCATAAATTTTACCTTTGCTGCTGGAGTGAATAGTTATTTGAATTATCCAATATATTGCAACCGCCGCCGGACAGGTATAACAACTGGGTCAGTACCGATTGCAAGCACGTCATGAAATACTCACAGAGTCCTTCTATTTCTCTTTCAGCTGATTCTAGAGAATGATTTTCATTTTGTAATGTCGGAGAACTTAATTGGATACAGGGAGTCTGAAGATGTATTGAAACAATCAATAATAAGGGTCAGGCTGGATGAACTCTGAATTCCCGGCTCAATTAGAGGTTTCGGCTAAATTCAATGCCCTTTCCCTGGCAAGCCATTCACCGGATGCTTCTAAACCTTCTTCACCAGAGGCTCGTTTTGGGCCAAGGGGCGTCAGGCAAATACCCCCGGCTGAGTTAGATGCACATCGGCTGTGCCAAAGTAATCAGGACGATACGCTGCAAATAGGGATAGATGCAGAACCGGATGCAAGTTCGGTCTTACCTGTGCATTTGGCCGTTGCTGATTTGATCCGGCAACACGTAGAGCTTGAGTTGGCTAATGCCCCGATTTGCCCGGTATTTTTAGTGAATGGTCAAGATAGTTACAACTCTACTCGTTTCTGTTCGTCAGTAAAGGTGAAAATGCGTGAATATGGACTTTCCCGGGATGATATTGACCATGCATTGGGTCTGATGAGATGGAAGGATTCCGCCGTCACAGGAGGAATAGCGAAATGTTTTTTTGTGCAAAGCCGGAAGGTTAATGAGTGTCTGTACGAATTAAGTAAAAGAGATCAGATCCATATTGATACCGTGTTTGAGGCGTTGAGTCTTTTTTATGGCGGATGTTTTGAGGATGTTCCAGAATGGACGCCAATAAGCTTTAAATGTTTTGAAATTCCGGAACCTTTAATAATCGAAAGATACACTAAGCCAGCTGAATATGCTCATATTCCCTATCTGAAGATCGAAAGAGAAAAATATATCATTGACAGAAGCGCTGAAATTTTAACCGATACTCACAACATCTTTCACAAAACGATACACAGTGACAGGAGTGATAGTGAAAAGGTGGCATATCTGCGGAATATGTTAGGCCCAGCTCCATCAGCTGTTCCTGTTGAAAATGCATCAGATGCCAGCTCAACCGGGAGTGAGCAGCACGGTTTGTCAGCCCAGAAAATTCTTGCACGTATTGGTGAGGCTGTTTTTAAAAGATGTGCAGAAATTTCTGGATGAAAATGTTTGGGGGCAAAAGAACACCCTGGGAATTATTGACCGGCTAAAGCATATGTTTCCGGACTTTTCAGAAGAATGATTGTTTTTTTCATCGTGCATGAAATGATTCAATTTTCTCCTTTTTCTCTATTAAGTTCCTCTGGGATTTCCTTAATTATGCTTTGCCATCAACCTGAAGCTGCTCCAGCCTCAGCAGGATATTCATTACGACGTGCTCAAAATAGACCAATATGTCAGCAAAAAGTTGGAACGCCGATTACTGACGATAACTATCAAACCCATCTGCTTTTGTGGCGTATTCATTAATTGTTTTATTAAGATCCTCTGGAATCTCCTTCAATGGTGCTTCGGATGGTGTGAATTCATACAATGTGAATAATGCATCCAGAGTATCTCGGAAAACTTTTACGTCCCGGGTAAACAGAATAACGGTAGAGCAGAAGTTAGCTACCGTATTGGAAGAAGATTCCGGATAATACCCATTCTCCAGCTCCTCTTTTATAAATTTAATATCTATCTGGTCGGCATAGTACTTACGTCCATATTCAATATCTCTCTGGTGGGCATAGTTCTCATGAGCTGTTGCTTTGAGTAGCTTGTCACAAAATTCAGTGAGTGCCTTTTTTTGATGATCAGTAGGCCCCTCGGTTTTGCTGCACTGACCAGTACTCTCGAACAATCGATAGATCGCTTTGGAACATCGGCTGAAATCAGAGGGGGTCATCGTAACAAGCTTGAATAAATCCAGTGTGGCTTGTGGGAAATTAGGTCTGTAATCATAATGGTGAAAGAATCTTTTATTGAGCTGAGTGGCAATTCTGGTCAGGCCGTGAGCCTTGGCAGTAATTTCCTTTTGATTTTTACTATCGATTATTTTCTCAAATTCAGATACTTCTTCGTTAAATCCCTTTACCAGTGTGTTTAAACCTTTTAACAAATCAGTATTTTCATCTGCTTGCATCAGTTGTCTGATTGGAGATAATCTTGTTGGGATACTCACACTACGTTCAGATAAATGCGAGCCAGAATGAGCTCCAGCTAATTCACTAATACTAATCTGATACTTATCAAGCAGGTGTTTAATAATTTCCTTCGCTTCTACACAGGCTATATCCCGGGGAAGAAAGTCTAAGGCGTTCAAAAAACCTTCTCTTGCAGCTCTTTGATATGGGGGTAGTGCTTCAGTGGGTCGTTCATTAAATGTGGGTGGCGTGTTGTTGTCAGATCTAATATCCAATTTTAAATCCTCGTCAATTATTTTTTAGCGTAAACGTGAAGCTGTTCCAGTCTCAGCAGGCGATTCATTACGACGCAAGCATTGTAAACCAATCTGTCAGAAAAAAGTTGGAACTTTTCTTCTGAGAAACAGAAAAAGATTCGTACTACTGACCGGCTGAAGAATATGTTCTCAGATTTTTCGTAATGATTTTACGGTTCAGAACATTCCTCATTTGGCAGTGAACTAAAACTTTTCCCTATGGTCAGAATTCCATGTTGGATGTGTCAGAAAATCATAATTGGCACATCTTCTAGAGATCACGTGTAATACTGTCATGAAGAATTGACCATGTTAACTACTACTGCCAGTCCCACCATTTCTCAACCAGAAATAGCAACATCCGCCAACTCATCAGAAGTACCTGCTTCCCCTGCAAATTGGCTAAGCCCAGTGCTGGATTGTGCTTATGGGACTGTCAGCGCTCTTCACAAGATTACGCGCAAGATCGTATCTGCTCCTGCTCAGACGTTTATTTTTCTGGCCCTGGCGAACAGATGTATAGCACCGGTGAATGCCTCCCCTCATTCTCCATCCTCGGTCACTCCTGCAACAATGGGGTTGGGGCCGTCGGTTAATGTACCCTCTGCACCCCCTTATATACCGCCACCACCTGAACCCGGGTGGATGGCTACGCTGACAAGTGGTCGTCCTGCTTATCGGGACCATGAACGCCCCCGTACTGCAAACCGTGGCTCACCGGCAAGAAACGGCCGACCCGGTATGGACAGGGTCACTCCGCCCCGCCCTGAGAACCGGTGTGTTGAAAAGAACCTGTTCCCCTTCTATTCAGGACCACGGATAAGCCTTGCCTGTCCCGGAAAGATTTTGCCATTGGATCAAAGCCGCAATGTACGACATGAGTACCTGCAGTGTGGCAGTGCCGAATCCTCCTGGACTCGCTATCCGGATCCGTTGGATGAAGCCGCCTGGCATGCATTGAAAAAAACAGACCCTGATCAGGCCGTCCAATGGTTGCGCGACCTTCCGGCCCCGGAGTATGGGGGCATTTTGGACTACCCGATTGACCTTATCTGGAAGTGGGAAGATTGCCGACTGATTAAGGATTCGGCTATCTGTGGGACTTACCGGGTATGTGATCAACAAACGCCCACCGGACAAAATCGACGTCAGTCCGATACCAGGAATTGCAGGGACGTTGCCCGAAGTTGCTACGCCGATGTTGCCCAGGAGGGACGCAGTCCCTGTGGCATGGGCAAACTGGTCTATAACGTGAAATTTGTGAAAAAAGACTCGCCTGACTTGAGTCCTGGCCGACCCGGGGTTATCACGCGTCTGGCCAATGGTTATGACCTGTTACCTGGTGAAAAAGAGCAGCTGTCGGTCAGCATTTTTTGCCCGGCCAATGGTTATGACCTGATACGTGGTGAAGAAGGGCAGCTGTCGGTCAGCAATTTACGCTCGCCTTCGGTTCGGCTGAAACCAACGCTGAATATTAATGACCCAAAGAATGCCTACCAAATTCACACACGCAATAATAATCTGTGGCAGCCTGCCTCCCTGCAATGTCGCCTGAACGGTTTTGACAATGTCAGTTTTGAGGTGCTCACCGATCGGCGAATTCTATCCAGTCCACCCAATACTCTCTGGTTCCCTGGCGGCGATATGTCGTCAGCCATTGTGTGGGGGGGCGCATTTGATCTGAACGGGGACTATCAATCCAGGGGCTATCCTTGTGGATTAATCGTCGAAGACACAGCAAGTTACACCTTCAAAGATCTGTCGTTATCAACCATGTCTGCCGAAACATCACCACTGATCAGGGTGCAGCTTTACGAATCCACCTGGCTGGGAGAGCGGCTGAAATCCACCGCCTATTTTGATGACCATATCCAGCTGCTGGTGGACCCCGTGCCAGATAGCGGGGCCAGTGATACCCTCAGAGCTTCGACACGCTACCAGCTCAGTTTCGATTATGGAGTCGGGGCAGCAATTTACCGGACTTATTTACCCGGGCTCATCTATTATCCGGGGCGACTGTTATTCTCCCCTGATGCGTTGAGCTTCGAAGATTATCTGGCTCCTGATAGCCGATACACGTTCAAAGTAACCATGAATCTGAAAAATATGCCGTTCTACTACCAGCCCTGTGCATCAGAACCTGCAGCTCCGGATTGCCAATGGTATGCATTATGGGGGTTGTTCAGCCCGGGGCGATATGAATCACGCAGTTTCTCCCTCAAAAGCCTGGATATTACCGTCACAACTCCACCGCAAGTTGAACTGAGAAGCTGGCAGCCGACATTCTGGGAGTTTGTACGGTACGCTCAGTTTATCGCTCCGCTTTATGTGGCCTGCAAAGTGGTAATGGCGGGGAATTAATGCTGAATACCCATCAGGGGGGGCAGAGTGCTGACTACAGCAAAATAAATGCCCGTCTATGGAACCTTTTGCTGGCCGATTTGTCAAAAAACAAAAAAATATTTTTAACTACCTTGATATCATTTCATGGAGGAAATATGACTGCGTTCTCTTTAGTACTTACATCGATATTAGTATTCTTCAGTGGTCAGCTCCAGGCTTGGGATACTACCGGTGAAAAGCACCACGATGTTGTCGTTATTGGCGGTGGGCTGATGGGTAGCGCCGCTGCCTGGCAGCTGGCCCGGGACGGCAAAGAGGTTATCCTGCTGGAAAAACAGGATCGAGAATACAGTCAGGGTTCCAGCAAAGGGCTGACACGCATTGCCAGAAGTAACAATCTGGGCAGCGATCTGTGGTCTTACCTCCACAACCGTTCGGTTCAGGAAACCGCAACGCTGGTCACCTATCTCGGTAATCAGGGCGACGATACCTCGATGTCTGCTGTCTACCAGACAACACCCGTCAATTATATGAGGCCGCTGAAAGCGGCTGATGCCATTATTGCTTCCTCTGAACGACAAAAGGTGGACTACAAATTAGCTCGAACGCCGGAGGAGGGAATGGAGATGTTTGGTGTTCAGCTGCCGGAGGGGGTTTTTCTGCATCGTGAATTCAATGAGCACTCAGGCACCCTTAATCCTGAAGCACTGATCTCACTGCTGCACAGGGCCATTAAACTGAAAGGAGGCACAATTGTTTACAATGCTTCCGTTAGCGATATTCAACAGCAGGGTAACCACTACCTTATTGCCAGCAAAGATTCGCAAGGTTCTGAAAGGAAATTGACAGCCAGCCAGATCGTCAGCGCTTCGGGTCCTCACACCGGCCCATTGCTAACTGAGCTGGCACCCTACATGGATAAACTGATCACGCCAAAGCGGGTATTTCTTGCGTTCCTGCAGATCAGTCCGGCGAAGTATCATCAACTTGAGGATCACGCCCGCAGTCAATTGAGACGCGCCTATCCGGTGATTAACAGCTCCGCTGGCACCCGGGAGGGGAGTTTTTATTCCATGTTTGAATCTTCTGGTGCAGATGGAAATCCGGTCATCAAGATTGGCGGCCATTTCCAGCGCAGCGACATCAACAGTCTGGACGATGTCTGGCACCAGGCGTTGTCCGAAGAGGAGATTCGCTGGAGCATTGAGAACACCGGTCGGTATTTACGCATGCATGGGGTGCCGGTGAACGATGAGGATCTGCAACTGGTTGACGATGTTTCCTGTGTCTATAGCCTGACCAGTACTGAGGTACCCATTGTTTCCCAGCTGGTCGCGCCATCCGGTGACATGGACAGCAACTTCGTGGTGATCGCCGGAATGTCCGGAGTCGGTGCCAAAGGAGCCATGACCTACGGAAGAATTGCCGCCAACCTGCTTCAGGGCAAGAGCGAAAATGATTCTGGTTATCTGGAGGCTGTGGAAGCCGTTGGCTTTACCAGACTCAAAGAGGATGTTGATCAACTGCAGGTAAGCCCGGAAAAATAAGGCATTGAGAACCGACCGTGTCCTGTTGAGCAGTGGCTGGTGTCACTGTCATCAATCAGCAGGACTTTGTTGTGGTTTGGTTTCCATCTGCCCATATTACAGATGTGAGTATGCCTTCTATTTCCCGGCAGAGTAGCTTCTTTGACGGTCAGAAGCAGTTGGTAGGACGGGGCAGTCCGGCAATTCGGGCAGCAACTCTGGCCGGGCTTTCAGGAAAAAGCGTCATTAGATAGAGGCTGTTCCCTTTGTCTTTGCCAAGGGTATTGGCAATATGCTTAACAAAAGGTCGCTGGTTTGGGGCCAGTTCATATTGTTGATAGAACGCCCGCAGCGCGTAAATCACTTCCCAGTGCGCTTCAGTGAGCACTATACCCTCAAGCGCCGCCAGCTCTGTGGCAGCTTCTGTATTCCATTCGTCAAGGTTGGCCAGGTAGCCATCGTTGTCGAGATTCAGGGGCATTGCTGATTCCAATACAAAAAAATGAACAGGGCGGGGAGTTTACACCGGAGCCCTGTACATAGACAGGGGCTTCAGCTGACGATTTAAATGGGTTGCAATATGCTGGATGATGTATTGCGATTACGGCTTTTCCAGCGACAGTTTTTGGAAAACTGGGTTCTGAGATAGTCAGCCTGATCCGGCAGGATTCGCTGGCTGTTGACCAGGGCAAGATATTCGGCAGCATTGGGTCGATAGGGCAGGGCAATCAGTGACATCTCGGTGTTTTCCAGCAGCTTGTCTCCTTTAAACTGATTACAGCGTCGGCAAGCAGCAACAACGTTCATCCAGTCATCAGCGCCTCCCTTGGATTTTGGCACAATATGATCCCGGGTAAGCTCCCTTGTTTTGAAGAAACGGCCACAATACAGGCATTGATGATTGTCTCTTTCAAACAGTGAGAAATTGGTAAGGGTTGGATTGTTTCGGCAGGGAAAAAGCCGTTTACCGCCACAGGCAACGATACTGGGGAGTTCGATAATCGTTCGATCTCCATGCCACCGGTTATAGCCGCCATGGATCCGGTAAATAATATCTCCCAGGCTCCAGCGAACCAACTCTCTTGAGTAGAGGCATACTGTTTCCTGCCAGGTAAGCCACTCAACAGGCTGGCCAGCAGTATTCAACCGCAGAATATACACGACAGAGGCTCCCGTTTATCAGTCCCTGATAAAGGTCAACCTGACGGGCCATTGCCACTCACGATCAACGCATCCGCTGAGCAGAGTTCTCTTTAACCGGGCAGGCCGCTGCGACCTTAAAGGTCGTTTGGTTAATCATTTTATCGGCTCTATTATTCTGATTCGTATCCATTTCAGGCTAACACATTCATTCAGCATTAATAAACCCGGAGCAATGATATGGCATGATCCATTCGATCTGACCATTCGTACAGATAGGGCGTAGCTCACCTTTACTGGCAAAAGCTGAGTGAAAATATGTATGAAAGCTCCCTTTTTTTATGATGTGGCTCGCCACATCTGGCTGAGAATCCTTGCTCGCTGGCAGAATAAGCCCTATACCTGTGAGGTTGAATGTTTAGACATCACTGTGAGACCAAAGGAGAACCGAGTGGATCGCTTTCAACGACTCATGTACTGGCTTGCCTGGCTTGGGATAATGCCTTTTATTATTACGCTGTCTCTATCCATCAGGGACCAGTCTCTGTTTGATAATACAGGGGAGCAACTGTTCATTATTTATTCCATCATTATCAGTAGCTTTATGGCCGGTTCTTTATGGGGGCAGGCCGTCTACAGTGAGAATCAATCCAGAAGCATTTTTAAAGTACTGGCCAGTAATGCCATTGCACTCTCGGTATTCGGAGGGCTTCTGGCAGGGCTGGCGAATCATCAGATGCTGGTGTTACTTGCCATCGGTTATCTGGCAACACTGATTATTGAGTGCGTTCATACGGAGCCTTTGGCCGATGGTCGGGTAAAGTCTTACCTTTCCATGAGAGCAACTGTCACTCTTGTGGTGTTTATCTTGCACTGTTTTCTCTATGCCTCCCTGAAAATTACGTAAGCGGGGAGCCTTGCTTTTCTGAAGGAGTCAGTCAGTGGATCAACATATCGATATTCAAAAGTGTCTTTTGGCATTTGCGCGCATTCTGGGCAAGGGTGAACAGGTGGCCGGGGGCTACTTCCTGGAAGGTGTTACCGCAAAGTCAATGGATGATGGCTATACCGTTATGCTGGGCAATAGGGATTGTCAGCTGTCCATCTATTTTCATAATAAATTCGGGATTGAGTCCCCCAGCCAGAAAAGTACAGACGCTTTTATTAAGCTGCTTTATCGCATTGCCGAGCAATAGTTTGCTGTTCACCAGGACCAGTCAGCAGTGTTGATTTGATTATTCTCCTGATTGTGTTTTTCTATTACTGTAATATGCATTAACCCTTAAAAATACCGGGGAGTCGGTCAGTGAAAAAAATTAAACTGGGATGCAGTGAACTGCAGGTGACAGAGGTCTGCCTGGGATCCATGACCTGGGGACAGCAGAACTCTCTGAATGAGGCGTTAGAGCAGATTGACTTCGCGCTGGACCAGGGAATTAACTTTATCGATACGGCCGAGATGTATCCGGTTCCCCCTGATGAGCAGACCAGCGGTGAAACTGAGCGCTGCATTGGTGAATGGATCCGGGCCAATCCGGGCAAGCGTGATGAGGTTGTCATTGCCACGAAAATTGTCGGTGTGGGACTACCGTGGATACGTAATGGCAGCCCAATCAGTGGTCAGCGTATTAAAGAAGCGGTGGAAGGTTCTCTGAAACGCCTGAATACAGACTGTATTGATCTTTACCAGCTGCACTGGCCAAACCGGGTCTCTCCCCATTTTGCCAGACACTGGCCAGGGATGGTTCCCCATACCCAGGTGGATCGAGCGCGGCAGGAAGCGGAAATGGTGGATATTCTTCAAGGGCTGGATGATTGTATTAAAGCGGGGAAGATTCGTTATTGCGGCCTTTCAGATGATACGCCCTGGGGCATTGGTGAGTATGTGCGGCTGAGTGAGAAGTATGATTTGCCCAGGATGGTATCTATCCAGAACGAGTTCAGCTTAATACATGCCAAGGACTCACCCTATGTATTGGAATCCTGTGTATTAAATGATGTCGCTTATCTGCCCTGGTCGCCACTTGGCGGTGGAGTGCTGTCTGGCAAGTACCGAAATGGACAGATTCCGTCGGGTTCCCGTTGGTCTTTTCAGCAGAGAAATGGTCTCTTCCGCAATACCCCAATGACTCACAAGGCGATTGAAGGCTATCATGGGGTAGCTAAGCGCCATGGGTTCTCCCTGGCACAGATGGCACTGGCCTGGGTATATCAAACAGAGGGTGTAACATCGACGATTATCGGAGCCAGTTCACTGACGCAGCTTAAGGAAAATATTGATGCCTGCCAGCTGAAATTATCAAAAGAGGTGCTGGGCGAGATCAATGCTGTATTCCGTCAATACCCGGTACCTTTTTAAAGCAATCGGTCGCTGAGGGTGTTTCTCCCAGCCAACAATGTTCAGATACAGATAAATGCCAGGTCAACTTCATCGGTTTACTCCTTTTCCATTATTTCCATCTGCAGGGAAAGGGTTTCAACCTGATCAAGTTCCTCTGAAGACAATGGGCGATAAAAACGTGGATACTCCCAGCCAAATCCCCCAGCGGAACGGTGTGGGCCATAATGGACTGCCGCCAAACCGAACTCCGGCATACATTACAGCGCCAATCCGGGGATGGCCCGCTTCTCTGAGACACTGTCGCAATGTCTGGTCTGAATGTAATCGGCCTTCTTCGGTGCCGCCCTGGCAGTAAGTAAAATCATGACTAACACAGCAGTGCAACCATTGATCAGGCTGGGATAATGTGCCATTCGGAAACAGGCTGCAGCCATCACTGACAAAGGGTTTTAACTCACTTTGATAATAATTGTTGTTATTTTCATAAATTCGTCTTTGTGGGGTTATAACTCAAGCACTCCAGTGTTGCCGTCACTGGTGGTCAGTGTCAAGGATTCATGGTTTGTCAGGGCAGTTCCATTCCCGGTGAGGCCGTGAGCAAGCCTACGAGTGGGGGCTCCTGGTTTGACTTTACTCAACGCATGAGTCCTATGGTTTTAAAATAATCAGCAACAACAGGATTCGATAGATTAAAGCGATAATGCAGTCTTGGCAGGTGGGTGCCATACTGATCAAATTTAGTAATTATGCCTGCGGTATAATAATTCCTGATTGATCTTGCAATATTTTCAAAGACGACGGGGGTTGTTCTTTGTCTGTGAGTGGTCCATTGCTCTGAAAATTTGTCGAGATCTTTAAATTCAAAGATACCTTGTCTAATATTTACCCAGGCAGTGGAGTTATCTCGATTATGAATAATATTATGTAATATAAATTTCCAGAGAGAATTTACTTTACACAAATTTTTATTTATTTGATCAGATTTTGGCTCACTTAATTGATGCTGATTGCAGAAGGCATATCTTTCCACCGGGGAGTAACCAACTTTCGGGCTATAGTGAGTGTAGGGATAGGGGAGAAGACTCTTTTCCTTTTCAGTGTATTTTGCTCTGGCACCTGAATTTGCAACCACCTGACTCTCCGGATTTTTTTCAGTACCTGTAAAATTATTCGTCATAGCTCCACTTTGCATGAATGAATTTAAAAAAGTATCTGATGAATCAGGATCTGTTTTTGTATAGGTAAACTGAGTATTTCTACTATTAGTTGACATAGAGTTATGTGCCAATTTATCAGATTCTTCATAAAACTGTGGTTGCCTTATTATGCCAGCTTCAGAAAAATAGAGGTGCATAGTTTTAGAGATGTTACTTTTTATCCTTGGGTTGTCATTAGAAGTGTTTTGTAAGCCACAAGGAACACTTAAATGGTTAAAACGTTGATAATTAATCTCCATCTGTCTTTGTGATAAGTTGGTTTGATGTTGTCTTGAGTTGAAGTGGTCGTTTGTAAATATTTGACGTGTGGTGGTATAAGGGGTGTATCTCAGGTGTTTTTCTTTATTCCGTACCGTTGTGGAATATCTTCGGTGAAGTTGATCATCGTTAGGGTTAGCTATTTTATTTAATGTCTTGTTAGCAGATATCGGGTTGCTCATAAAAAATTGACCCTGTATTTTATTGGTCTTTCTCTTTGTCAATGTTATATGGCTAAAAGTTCCATCTTTGAGTCATCTTTTTTGTCAGGTGGAACCACTTTTCAATGTGTTGATACATATTCATTGTCGCTATGTTCAAAAGATAACATTATGATAGTGTTTCCTTCTTGCGCGCCTGATTGCGTTGCCTCTGATACTCCCTTTGGATCTTCCTTCGATACTCTGCATAATCGGGATTATTCTTGTAGCGTTCTCTCTGGTAATTTCTGAAGCGCTCCCTTTGTTTCTCTGCGTAAGCGGGATCTTTGCAGCGCTCCCTGTAGCGTTCCCTTGCGAGTGCCAGGTAAGCAGGATTTCTTTTCCGCGCCCTCTGTTGTTGTGCGTAATTGGGGTCATTCTTGTAGTACTCTTTTTGACGCTCTCTTTTGCGCTGCGCGAACTCGGGATCATTCCGGTAACGCTCCCTCTGGCGCGCCCTTTTACGCTCCTTTTTGACGTTCTGCCTCAGCAGGATCTTTACAACATTTCCTGTTGCGCTTCACTGTCAGGGTGGAACTTGCATCCGGGACCTTATCTCTTGACCGGGCTGAATCACCTGATGAACCAATACCTAAAATAGACTGGATCGAAAAACGTTCATTAGCGGGAATATATTTTGGTGCATGATTATGCTTCTTCAGCCCCATTCTGACTGGCAAGTGATGTTCAGGGTTATAAACGATGACTATCGATCTTTTTTCAAACCGGGGATCCTCAAGTGGATTATGAAAATGCACCGTTGGCTGCTGAAGGTAGTTCTCAGGAGTTTCATTAGTGGACACAGCGCATGGAACAGTAGCTGTTTCTGCAACATCACGGGAGAAGGCCTGACAAAATCTGCCCGATTCAGAAAAAGCGGTATCTTGAAAATAAGAGACGTGGTACGAAACTGTATATATTGGCTCGGAAACAGTAGCTATATCCATTGAATTATTGAATTATGGAACTCTAGCTTTCTGACCACTCTTTTTACATAAAGTTCCCCACCTGACACAACTCATTTGAAATCTTTGTTATGGATTGTCTGAATACCCATATGTCATGTCAGGGACTGCGGTGAAGGCAGTCGCTACTGAAGGCAGGATGATTGACGGGGTGATTATGTGTGGGTATTAACGCTTCTCTGCACTATTCGAGATTCTCTTCCCAGTCATCAATCAACCAGTCACCGGCCATCCAGTACTGGTCAATATCCATGCTACGCACTGGGTCATCACCTCGATCAAACATGTCCTTGCCTTCTTTAAAGGCTTCTAAACACTCGTCTGCCAGTACCTGCCCATGAATGTTCAAGCCAGTGGAGAATTCATCCGGAAAGTGCTTGAGGCTTTCAGCCAGTCCCTGGCTTGGGTCAGATGGCCACAATTTTTTCAGCACAGCGCGGGAAGCGCCGTAGGTGATCTCATCAATATGAGTTCCCTGACAGTGAGCCCGGTAGATCGCCATCAGGCTCAGGTCATCGGGCTCAGCAGTGGTGATCATTATCAAGGGCTGTTTCTGCTGGCAGTCAAACTCACTGGCTAACAGGTGAAGCGCCAGCCCTTCCGCAGAATAAAGGGGGCTGATATGGCAGGCATTGCAGGCAGTAATCAGTATCTGTCCAGAGGCATCAAGAATACAGGCTGTATAGGGCGATGCAGGGTTTGCATTGACGCCAAGCTCCAGCAGCTCACCCATCAACTCGGTGTAATCAGACATGTTGATAACTCCAGATCACCGTGATCCCAACAGGCGGTCAAGACTCACAGTCATCGATATTGAGGCATGCTTAAACATAGTTGATGGCCAGCGTTTTGTCTGCCCATAGTCCTAACCCGGATATTTCATAAACATGCTCCTGCCTAAAGGGTGATTACCAACCCATCATGGCCAGCTTCAATATTTTTTGGTAACGGATTGGTATTCATCCAGTTATCAAGCTCATGGCCAATATGGGTAAGAATCGTGCGTGATGGTTGTATCCTCTGGTGCAACTCCATAACATCATTCAGGCTGTTGTGAGCTCCGGGAGACGCTGACATGTCCGGAGGGTAACTACAGTCAATAATCATGACATTGACCGGATTGCTGGTAAAAAAGGTGAGGGTCTCCTCTGGCAGTCCCAGGGTATCCGTCAGGTAGACCAGTGTCCTGCCATTACGGTGAAAAACATAGCCCATGGTTGGGCGTGAGTGACTGAGGGGAACAGGGGTTATCCTGACACCATTGACAGTAAAGGGAGCGAAGGGCGTCACTGTCTGACTGAAATCCAGAATGCCGGAATGTTTCAACAGCTCTTCCGGGGCATCCGAGGTGTCTGGCCCGGTCACGGATATTTTCAGGCCACTTCCCCAGCGCAGGCTGAATAAACCGGCAATATGATCCATATGGTAATGGGTCAGAATAATCTGTTTCAGGGAGCCTGCTGGAAAACGATCTTCAATATCCGTAAGCCCTGCATCAATAAGCATCATTTCATTGTCGGACTCCAGGATGGCGGAAGCCGGGCGGCGAGCGAGAAAAGGGTCCATGATGGCTTTAATGCAGGCGGGGCAGTCACAACCATAAACCGGGCATCCTTTCACGCTGCCTGTGCCGGTCAGGGTAAACTTCATCGGGAACTCCATAAAAGACTCTATAAGCTGAGGGGCAGTACCGTGGTGGATTTAATGGCAGAGAGAGCCAGGGCCGTTTTGATCTGGCTGATACCGGGAATTTTCATCAGTTCTTCCATCAGGAAAAAAGAGAGTGCGTGCTGATTTTTGGCCACCACCTTTAACAGGTAATCGCCATCACTGCCAGTGATGGCATGACACTCCATAACCGGAGACATGTCCAGAATGGCCTCTTTGAAATGGGTTGCAGAGTCCGGGGTATGGTTATCCAGGGAAACCGTGATAAAGGCTTCAACATCCAGGCCAACCGCCTGCGGGTTCAGTAAAGTCACCTGTTTCTGTATATAGCCTTTTGCCTTCAGCCGACTGATACGGCGGGAGCATTGTGATGCAGAGAGGCTGACCAGCTCTGCAAGACATTGCAGGGATAGCGCATCATTCTTCTGGAGTGCAGACAAAAGTCTGATGTCGTAGGTATCCAATACATTTCTGCTCGCCATCCGATCCCTCGCTGTGTTGTTGGCCACACTTCTGATCAATGCAGACAGACCCGGATTAAGCATCTTCTCTAACCGGAATAATGCACTTCTTTCATTAACAACCTCCGGCAATCAGGGCTGCTGCCGAATTTATTGGCAGGATCCCGACATAACTGGCTGCTTTCAGGTAGTGTAAGCCCGGTTTGATGGCTCCGCCAATTCATCTGATGCAAACCTTTTGTATCATCTTGCGTAATGAGGCTGCATATCGCAAGGCTTTTGCATCAGGGCGATCGTATACTTTTTCTATACTGTGGCTGGACTGTAAAAGAGGACGAAGCATGACAACGAACAAAATGTCAAAGATTACCAGCACAAACCCGATGGGAACCGACGGGTTTGAATTTGTCGAATACGCAGCGCCGGATGCGCTGGCACTGGAAAGCCTCTTCAAACAGTTTGGATTTGTTGCGGTAGCGCGCCACCGATCCAAAGAGGTGACACTCTATCGCCAGGGGGGAATTAACTTTATCGTTAACAGCGAGCCTGACTCATTTGCCCAGAAGTTTGCCCGGGAGCATGGCCCTTGTGCCTGTGCATTTGCCATTCGGGTAGAAGATGCGGCGTTTGCCTATGAGAGGGCGCTCAAACTGGGCTGTCAACCCGGGCCAACCCAGAGTGGTTCCATGGAGCTGAATATCCCATCCATTGTGGGCATCGGTGGCTGCCTGATTTATCTGGTTGACCGATATGGCGACAAAGGGTCGATTTATGATGTGGACTTCGTTCCTGTTGAGGGCGTTGATCAGGAACCTGAAGGTGTCGGCCTGACCTTTATCGATCATCTTACCCACAATGTCCAGCGGGGCAATATGGATAAGTGGGCATCTTACTACGAGGATATTTTTAACTTCCGTGAGATTCGATATTTTGATATTGAAGGCAAGTTGACCGGGTTGAAATCCAGGGCAATGACCAGTCCCTGTGGGAAGATCAGAATTCCCATCAATGAATCTTCTGATGACAAGAGCCAGATTGAAGAGTATCTGCACCAATATAATGGCGAGGGTATCCAGCATATCGCGCTGTACTCCAAAGATATCTATCAATCGGTACCGGCGATGCGGGGCAACGGTGCCGCCTTTCTGACCCCGCCACCGGACACCTATTACGAGATGCTCTCTGAAAGGCTGCCCTGGCACCAGGAAGATGTTGATAAGTTGAAAGCCAGTGCCATCCTTATGGACGGTGCACCTACTGAGGAGGGTGGATTGCTGTTACAGATTTTCACTGAAACCGCCATTGGCCCGATTTTCTTTGAGATCATCCAGCGCAAAGGGGATGAAGGGTTTGGTGAGGGTAACTTTACCGCGCTGTTTGAAAGCATGGAAAGGGATCAGATGAGAAGAGGGGTGTTGTAGCTTTTTCTCTGATCTGACTGATCACCAATCCGTCGGGTTTTCTTATGGAACAGGTTCTATTACAGGGCTTTTCAGGGGAATGAACCATCAATCCGGTGGGGTAGTGATTCACTACCTTGCTGCAAGGCCGGGGAGAGTTTTATGAAGTCATCCAAATATCAGGCCAGAAAGCCTGACGAGTCAGGCTTTATTGAATATACAGATGAGGAGCATGAAACCTGGAGTATTCTGTATCACCGACAGATTGAGTTATTGCAAGGTCGGGCATGTGATGAATACATGGACGGCATCGAAGAACTGGCCATGCCGTCAGAGCGCATTCCACAACTGGATGAAATAAACCGTGTGCTTAACGGTAAAACCGGCTGGGGGGTTGCCAGGGTGCCGGCGCTGATCTCCTTTGATCGTTTTTTTAAGCTTTTAGCCGACAAACAATTCCCGGTTGCCACCTTTATCCGCGTCAGAGATGAGCTGGATTATCTGCAGGAACCGGATATTTTTCATGAAATATTTGGTCACTGCCCTCTGCTGACCAATCAGGATTTTGCTGACTTTACGGAAACCTATGGCAGGCTCGGTCTGGCTGCCAGCAAAGAAGAGCGGGTTTACCTTGCCAGGCTTTATTGGATGACGGTTGAGTTTGGCTTATTGAATACCTCCCGGGGGTTGCGTATTTATGGCGGTGGAATTCTCTCCAGCTTCGGTGAAACGGCCTATGCCCTGGAGAGTGATATTCCCGTCAGAACCGCCTTTGACCCACTGACAGCACTGAGAACGCCCTACCGGATCGATATTTTGCAGCCATTGTATTATGTACTGGACGATATTGCGGTCCTTCATCGCCTTGGTGACATGGATATTATGGCGCTGGTCCATCAGGCGATGGCGATGCCTTTGCTTCCCCCAATGTTTGAGCCCAAGTCTGAAGAGGGTGCTGCGTGAGTCAGCATCCTGTAACTTATTGGTTTTATATTATCCAATCATAACTGTTATGCTCATTAAGGTCATAAAGAACTGAAAGTAACGGGATGCTTGGAGACATCAGACGTCAAGGCGAAGGACTGAGAGCCTGTTCGTGCAATAATCACGGTTGTGCTTTAAGCGACAATGTTCTTATTTTTTGATCTGGATCAATAAAGTGTGTGCGGGAAATACGTATTCTGTAGTCACTCCTGTAGCGGGTTGCCGAAGTCAGCAGGTCGCAGCAAAAACAAAAAAGGCGGGACCGGATTCCCTGCCGCTAAAGGAAAAAGAATATATACCACTCCAATAACAATTAAAATCGCTCTGTGCTGTCTGACAGTAGTTCCGCCCCGTTTTTACGGGGTTTCTGTTTTTGTTGCTTCCCTGTGTTAACATTCACGATTTCTCTGATAGATTGGCTGTGATTGCAATGGTCAGCCATTCGGCCTTACTTCTTTCCTAAATAAGTCAATACTTTGAATTGCAAGGAGTCTACGATGTATCCAAGGGAGCTGAACATTCAAACACCGCATTTAACATTTGCTGCGTTGGAGTGGGGGGACCCTGAGGGTGTTCCGGTGATCGCACTTCATGGGTGGCTGGATAATGCGGCCAGTTTCACTCCCATGGCCCCAAAGTTAGAGGGCATCAGGCTGATAGCTGTGGACCAGGCGGGCCATGGTCTTTCTCAACATCGTCCCGCGTGGTTCAGTTATGATGTTTGGCACTACGTTGAAGATCTGGTTTATATCGCTGAGTCATTGCAACTTGAACGGTTTGGTTTGCTTGGGCATTCCATGGGCGGTGTGGTCAGTGCGATGGCAGCGGGCTCCGTGCTGAAAGATCAGGTTGCCGGGTTGGTAGCTATTGACGGGCTTTTCCCCTGGCCAAGAAACCCTGAAGATGCTCCTCAAGCACTGGCGAACTATATCAATCAACGCAGAACACCGGTTGATCAGCTGCCAGTGACCCGCTATCGATCGAAGGAGCTGGCCGTTCGGGCCAGGGCCATGGGCCAGTTCAAAGTTTCCAGGCAATCGTCAGAACTGCTGGTGGATCGATCTATTATTCAGGATGGAGATGACTGGATCTGGACGGCAGATCCCCGTTTAAAGCTGGGATCTCCCACCCGTTTTTCCCTTGAGCAGACCCTGGCATTTCCCCGGCAGATAACCTGTAATGCTCATATGGTCTATGTTGACATTGGTCCGATCAGTGACGCTATTAACCAGTATCATCATAAGCTGCCAAATATTCATTTTCACCCGATGAGTGGCAACCATCATCTTCACATGGTCGATCAGGTGGAAGCGATTGCCAATATAGTTAACTCTGTTTTAGGCAGTAAATTATGATAGTCTGAAACGTCGTTGGGGGAAGACTTGGATGGTGTTTCATGAATAAAGTGATTGTGGATATCCCGGGTCTACTGAAGACTCTTAAATCTGGCTCTTTAACCATTGCCTGCAAAATAATCAGTACCCTGCTTTGCCTGGTAATTGGCGCTTCAACCTATGCGTCGGGACTTCCAGCGTATCCTAATGCCCGCATAGAGCTTGCCATCGATGAGAACCGACAGAACCACCCGATCATTACCAATCGGATGAAGCGGGTCAACGGCGTTGTTACCTCGGATGGCGCTCAGTGGCTTGACGGGCACCTGATCAGGGACCTCTACTTTCTGCCGCCCGGGCACAGCAGCAATCAGGGCTATGAATTTTATGTCAGCCTGTTGCAAGGGGAGGGTGTTGAGACGCTGTTTGAATGCCGCAGTTTTTCCTGTGGTGCCAGTAATTTCTGGGCTAACGATGTCTTCGATATTTCCACGCTCTATGGTCAGGATAAGGAACAAGCGTTTTATATTGGGAAAAAGCTGAATGCTTTCTATACGGTCTACGCGGTGCGTCGGGGCAATGGACGCATTTATACATTGGTGGATATCTTTAAGCCCCATGACTATGAGATGGAACGTACAATCGAACAGGATGCTGGCAACAATGTCTTCAGGCTGGAACCCGGTAAATCCGGGATTGAAAAAAGTTCTGATCTGGCCTCATTTGTTACAAATATGAACATTGACTCATCAATGAATGCTCTGCTTATCATTCACAGCACGGTACCCGAGACCCTGGCAGAGCTGGATACCTGGCAGAACAAAATGGAAGTACTGCAAGAGAATATTGTTCAGCATTTAAATGAGCAGGGGATCAGCGAGTCACGACTACGCTTCAATATTTCCATTGGCACTGAAGATAATTCGCTGGACCCGGGAACAACGCCATCTTTCGGGCTTGAAATTGTGCCTTTAAATTAAAGGTCGAGTGCCATTTTCTTCAAATTGGGCTTATGTTCACGGACTTATCCGCACCTGATGATCTTTATCCGGAACTATGAGTGATTTTACAGGTCGATTTTACAGGTCGAATGTGTTCAAGCAGTGAAATAGCTGCTGATAATCAGCGATTTTAAAAGAACTCGATTTTAAAATAACTATCGTTAACTACTTTCAGATTGATCCAAAATGCAAAGCTTGCCTGCTACACCGTCAGGAGCGAATGGTTACATTAATAATCCTGGCTGTACTTTAGAAAATGATAATTGCCGTTCATCATGTCTCGGCCTGACCTGGGCCGGTGCAACTTCTACCGGTGCGGTGATTGGTTCGTGCTTACCCTTAGAAGGCACCATGGTGGCTAAAGTGTGTTTCGGTGCTCTTGCTGGTTCGGGTGTCGGTATTTTCGCAATCCTTGGAATAGGTGCCTATTTCGATGCTAAATATGGTGGCTGCTGCGGTATAATGTCTCGGGAGGCTGCTCCTGTTCACACTGATCTTTCAATTAGCAGAACAGCCCCGCAACCAGGGAGAGAGTCCATCGTGGCGGTTCAGCCCTTGCCTATGCACAACGATTCAAAGCAGACGGGATCAGACCAGGCATTGACGGTTATCAGCCTGGAGTCTAATCATTTGTTGCCAGAGCCACCTCCATCTTACGTGACGGTTATAAGCTCGCAGTTAGAGCTTCAGCCGCCACCTCCATCTTACAGAGAGATTTTTCCCAGCTAAACCATGAAGCATTAACTCGATAAAAAGTGGAGTTTACCCTGAAGCAATCAGGAGTTTATGCGATGGATGATGTAATATTGATTCAGGTCAATATGTCAGAAAAAACAATACGTATTATGGCTTACGCCTGAAGGGGAAAGAGATGGGGGGATTTCTCCAGAAAAGGCCTTTACGTCGCGGGGGAGGTGACACAAAGGCCACAAAGATGAGACAGGCAACAACAATAAAATTTTGAAACCGGTTCTTGTGACCGGTTTTTTGTTTTCTGCTCAGAAAAACTCAGATTAAAAAAAGCCCGTAAACGGGCTTTTTTTAATGACAATGGCAGTTGCAACCAATGTATTGAATGCCTTCACTGGTTTCAATCAACTTACCTTTCCCAACAAACTGATCAACCAGTTCTGCTGCTGTCAGTTCCTGTGCGGAGCAGGTGTGGTATCGGGCTTCTTCACCAAACTCTGCTGACATTGCTGTGAGGAGCGCCTCTTTACTCAGCGCAGCTTCCTGCTCTCTGATCATATTCAGTACATTGTGACCGTGTACGGATTCCATGGGCTTATTCTCATATAAATAGTGTGGACTTCAGGCAACAATACGCCGACTAATGCAATTAAATAGTCGTATATATTCGTATTAGTTTGGTATCACCATTCTGAATGCCCCTGTGTGAAATGGCAGCGAATACACTGCGGTGGTCGCTAAATTCAGCTATGTTCATGGGGTGTATACGGTTTGCAATGTGGGCTTGCTATGACTTCGACATCGACCATCAGATCATACCCTTCAAACATTGATAAACTGAGCCGGATAAAGGGTGGGGTGGCTGGCCTGCTCATTGGTGATGCCCTGGGCGTCGGCACCCACTGGTATTATGACCTGGATCAACTGGCTCAGGATTATGGCCCCTGGATTGATACTTATCAGGACCCGGCAGTTAATGGCTGCCATGGTTTTGCCAATATCAGTCATTTCCGTTATCAGCAGGGTGTCAGGGCAGGCGACGTTTCCCAGACGGGCCAGGTGATCGTATTGCTGCTTGAGTCTCTGGCCCATTGTGATGGCTTTGTACTGACAGATTTCCTTGCCCGGCTTGATGATTTCTTTGCGCCATTGTCCGGTGAGTCCTTTTCCGGGCGCTATACTGATGAATTGATGGTGGACCTGATCAGGGCACGCCGCACGGGGTTACATTGGGGGGATTCCGGGATTGCTTCGGGTTGTGACACAACCGAGGGAGCACAGTTTGTATCCCTGCTGGCCCTGGCGATTGATGACCCGGTTGAGCTGGTAGACGCTGCTGGTCAACTGCTGCAGACATTCTATCGGGAGCCTTTTATACGGCAGAATACACTGGTATTTGCCCTGGTTGTTCAGGCCATGGTCAACAGCGTTCCGCTGACCAAATTACCGGCCTGTTTAGCGGCTATGGCAAAATGCTCAGATGTGATGTCGGCAATACAGCGTTACGACCATCTACTGACTCCCGGGAATGGACAGGTGGCCTGGCAACCAGAGACCGTTCGTATAGAACCGGCCCTGCATATCAGTCAGGTTTATGGCATGGATTGCCAGCTTGTTCACCTGCTTCCCTGTGCTTACTACCTGATGCACCGCTACCCTGACCAGTTTGAGCAGGGTGTTTTGTCTGCCATTAATGGAGGCGGCAACAATATGGCCAGGGCTGCCTTAACGGGTGTGCTTCTGGGAGCGATGAATGGGCTGGAGGCGGTACCGGAGCGTTTGCTGAATGGGCTCCATAACAGTGACCGCTACTTACAGCTGGCAGACATGATGAGAGCACAGTGATGTTTCGGCAGCTATGTAGAGAATGTTTGCCGGTGAGTTTCCAGCAGAGTCTCATTGAATTTTCCCTCGTATAAGCCCTGTCGATGGCAGTTTATCCGCTGCCACCGAAACCAGGTTTGTCTTATTTCCCAACAAACCGGGCAATCATTACTGTCGGACTCAATACACCCACAATCGCTTCGAGAGATACCAGGCCCTGTGCCAGAGGGCTGAGGGGCAGAATGTCACCATAACCCAGCGTAGTCAGGGTGACAAAACTGAAGTAGAGATAATCCGGCCAGCTGGAAATACCCTGATTGGCAAGATCAAATGCCCCGGGGGTAATCAGGTTCACCAGTAAATAAAGATAACTGAACGTGATGCCCGTCAGTAAATAGAAGTTAATCGCCGCTAATAGTTTCTCGGCCTGTGGCTTAATGCTGAACAGGTGCCCGATAAGCATCAGCATCATGCCCAGGTGGAACAGCATGCTGGCTATTAAGGTGAAGAAGGGGAGCCAGTTTGGCGGGTTTGGGAACTCAACCACCGCCCTGAGTATCACGATAGTGGTGCCGGTGATCTCTAACCAGAGACGGATTTTTGGACTGTTTTCCGTCAGCGATCCGAGGGTCAGAACCAGGCTGGCAATCATCAGGCAGGAAAACAGGGTGACCCCAATGGATTGGTACTCCATGACAATAGGGGAGAACAGGATGCTGCAGGTCAGGGTGATCAACAATAGACCCATTGAAACAGCCGGGTTGCGGCTCATTCGCTGTGAGAAGTCAAGAAAGGATGGTCGAAACATGGGGGATTGGCCTTGAAGGGCGCTGCCTGAAAAGAAACAGCGCTCTAAAATACCCTGCAAGCAGATCCGGGGCTACAAAAACTGTTCATTTTTACCTCATTGGTCGATGTTTGTTCTTTGTATAAGAATGGATGCAGGATTGTCCGCAGTTAAGGGCTCGTGTTATCTTCTCGGGTTAAACTACTGTGTTTATAATCAGTTATCTCAGGGAGCCGAATGGCAGGGTCCGTAAGCAAAAAGAGTCATCAGCCGGATAAGAGTCATCAACCGGATAGTGATCAATCACAAGAGCCTGTTTCCATACGACGGTGCAAGCGTACAATCCGGGGCGCAGCAGCGGCGGAAACGCTCTCATCACGAGTGCGTGAAGGCATTATGTTTGGCTGGCTGGTACTGGCCGCTTTTCTGGCATTGGCACTGGCCAGTTATGATAAGGTCGATCCCGGCTGGTCTCATGTTGGCCCGGTCAGGGATATTGCTAACAGTGCCGGCAGATTCGGGGCATGGTCAGCGGATTTGCTGCTAACCCTGTTTGGGTTTCTGGCTTGGATGGTGCCGGTTATCCTGGTGATCAAGGCGATCCGGGTTTTTCGCTACCGGCATGAAGCGGATGAATGGAATTCCTGGTTACTGCTGATTCGCAGTATGGGTTTTATTCTGTCCATTGCTTCAGGGGCTGCCCTGGCTTCACTCCATTATCATGGGTTGAGTGAACTGTTTCCCTCGTCCAGCGGCGGGATTATTGGTGAGCTGCTTATTCATCTGTTCCTGCCAGCCTTTAATGTCACCGGCAGTACACTGCTGCTGATGGCGCTGTTTCTCCTCGGCGTGACACTTTATACCGATCTTTCCTGGTTTCGTTTGATGGACAGTGTCGGCTATTGGAGCCTGCGCTTCGCCGTTTACTGCAAAGAAAAGTTGATTGCGCTGTATTTTGACTTGCAGGATAAGCTGGCCGCCAGAAAGCAGCGTGAGCCTGAGCCTGAGCAAAGCGAGCTGTCACCGGTGCAGGAGCCTGCATTAAAGCTGCAGGAAGACTCTATGCCACCGGCTCCACCGGTGGTTGAGAAGAGAGCCGAAAAGCCAAAGCCGGTAATAGTCCCTCCTCCAGCGAGGGAGAAAACGCCACCTCTGGTGGAACATACCCCGCAGGGAAGTTTACCAACCGTTTCGTTGCTCGATGAAGCCCGCCCCTCCGGCAAGGCCATGAGTCCAGAGTCTCTGGATGCCATGTCCCGGTTGCTGGAACTGAAGTTGAAAGACTTCAGTGTCGATGTCCAAGTGGTTGCTGTCCATCCAGGGCCGGTTATCACCCGTTTTGAGATTCAACCGGCACCCGGTACCAAGGCCAGTAAAATTACCAACCTGGCCAGCGACCTGGCCCGTTCTCTGGCAGTGGTCAGTGTCCGGGTGGTGGAAGTGATTCCCGGAAAGTCAGTAATGGGGATTGAGATTCCCAATGATGACCGAGAAACCGTTTTCTATAGCGAAATTATTTCATCCAGGGCTTTTGATGACGCCCAGTCTCCGGTCAGCCTTGCCCTGGGACATGATATTTCCGGTCAGCCGGTGATTGTTGACCTGGCTAAAATGCCGCACCTTCTGGTGGCCGGTACCACGGGTTCCGGTAAGTCCGTCGGTATCAATGCCATGATCCTGTCCATGCTGTTCAAGTCCAGCCCGGAAGATGTGCGGTTGATCATGATTGACCCGAAAATGCTGGAGTTGTCCATCTATGATGGCATTCCGCATCTTCTGGCACCGGTAGTGACGGACATGAAAGAGGCAGCCAATGCCCTGCGCTGGTGTGTTGCCGAGATGGAGCGTCGTTACAAGCTGATGGCACATCTGGGGGTTCGTAACATTGCCGGTTATAACCGCAAGGTGAAAGATGCCCTGGAAAGAGGGGAGCCGCACCGGGATCCCTTCTATCAGCCGGTATCAGCGGAAGATGTGGCACCAGAGTTAGGCACGCTGCCCTTTATCGTGGTCGTGGTTGATGAATTTGCCGACATGATGATGATTGTTGGTAAAAAGGTTGAAGAGCTGATTGCCCGTATTGCCCAAAAGGCTCGGGCAGCGGGTATTCATCTGATTCTGGCCACGCAGCGCCCATCCGTGGATGTGATTACCGGTCTGATTAAGGCCAACGTTCCTACTCGCATCAGTTTCCAGGTGTCCAGCAAGATTGACTCCCGAACCATTATCGACCAGGGTGGCGCTGAGCAGTTACTGGGCCACGGTGACATGCTCTATCTACCCCCGGGAACCAGTGTTCCTGTCCGAATTCACGGGGCTTTTGTTGCTGACGATGAAGTGCATCGGGTGGTGGCTGACTGGCAGCTGCGGGGAACGCCGGATTTTGTGGAAGAGATTCTCAATGGTGTCAGTGAGAGTTCGGAAGGCAGTGCATTTTCGGGCGGGCTGGATAACAATGAGCAGGATCCTCTTTACGATGAAGCCGTGGCTTTTGTTACCGAGTCACGCAGGGCGTCCATTTCTTCGGTTCAAAGGCAGCTGAAGGTAGGTTATAACCGGGCGGCCCGAATGATTGAAGCCATGGAGGCGGCAGGTGTTGTCAGCCCGGCATTGACTAACGGCAATCGTGAAGTGATTGCTTCACCACCGCCCAAGCATTAATTATCCAGATTAAGTTCCTGTTTATGATCAAGAAAACGCCGTTATTGACTGTTTTACCACTGGTTTTTGCCATCAGCATGCCAGTCTGGTCTGCTGAGCAGGCGTCAACTCATTCATCCATGCTGGCCAGGGCACAGAGCAGTACGCCGGCCAGTATAAAACATGATCAGAAAGCCGCTGATGCGCTGGCTCAAAAGCTGCAGGCCATGAATACGGTCAGTGCCAATTTTTCTCAAAGTACCATTGATAAAAGCGGACGCTCCAAAGTTGAGAAGGGGAGTATGCAACTTAAGCGGCCAAATCAGTTCCGCTGGCATATCACTTCACCGTTTAACCAGGAGATTATTGCTAAAGATGGCAAGCTCTGGATGCTTGATCCTGACTTTAAGCAGGTGGTGATTAAAAAGATGGACAATCAGTCAGGACCGACCGCCGTGCAGCTACTGAGTGGCGATGCCAGTGAGTTTCTGATGGAGTACGCGGTGACTCGTATGAACTATGGTCCGGAGGTGGTTTATACCCTGAAACCCGGTAAAGCGTCCGATCTTTTTGAAAGGCTGGAGATCCATTTTTCCAGGGAGGAGATTTCAGCCATCACGATTGTGGACTCTCTCGGTGGTAAGCGACGAATTGACTTTACCCGGGTGAACCTCAATCAACCGGTGGACAATACACTGTTTGAACCTGACCTGCAGACATTAGAGAAGGCCGGTTTTGATATTATTGATGAGAGCAGGGTATGACCTCACTCTTTGATGCCCCTGCTTCCGGTCGCTATGAACCCCTGGCGGCAAGGATGCGCCCCGGAGTCCTCGATGAATACCTGGGCCAGGAACATATTCTTGCCAGAGGCAAGCCCCTGCGGGAAGCGCTGGAGCAGGGTATGCTCCACTCCATGATTTTCTGGGGGCCGCCCGGCGTTGGCAAGACAACGCTGGCAAGACTGATTGCGACAAAAACCGATGCCCATTTTGAAACCCTCTCTGCCGTGCTTTCCGGGGTTAAAGACATAAGGGAAGCGGTAGCAAGGGCAAAGGATGAACAGCGTTTTTACCAGCGGAAAACAGTGCTGTTTGTGGATGAGGTTCACCGGTTTAACAAGTCGCAACAGGATGCATTCCTGCCTCATATAGAAGACGGTACCGTTATTTTTATCGGGGCCACCACCGAAAACCCATCGTTTGAACTTAACAATGCATTGCTCTCAAGGGCCAGGGTCTACGTACTTAAGCCGCTGGGGGAAGAGGCCATTGGCCAACTTGTGGACCAGGCTTTGACCAATGAAGAACGAGGCCTGGGCGGCAAGGGGATTCAGCTGGAGCAAAGCGCCAGGGATATTCTGATTCGCTATTCTGACGGCGATGGTCGCAAGGCGCTCAACACTCTGGAGGTTGCATCGGATCTGGCTGAGAACGGCATTATCACGTCTGAGGCGGTTCAGGCCATTCTTGCCGATACCGGGCGACGTTTCGATAAAGGCGGTGACGCGTTTTACGATACCATTTCAGCCTTTCATAAGTCCGTTCGCGGCTCTAATCCCGATGCCGCACTCTACTGGGCCGCTCGAATTGTTGATGGGGGAGGGGATCCTCTCTACGTGATTCGTCGGCTGGTGGCTATTGCCAGTGAAGATATTGGCAATGCTGACCCGAGAGCACTGGAGATTGTTATTAATGCCTGGCAGGCATTTGAGCGGCTGGGGGCACCGGAAGGACTGTTGGCCATGGCCCATGCAACGGTCTATTGCGCCTGTGCACCAAAAAGTAATGCCGTTTATAAAGCCTGGAAAGCGGCATGGGACGATGTAAAAAGTCATCCATCCTATGAGGTGCCTCATCACCTGCGGAATGCACCGACTCAATTAATGGGCAGCCTTGGCTATGGTGCTGGTTATCGCTATGCCCATGATGAGCCCAATGCCTATGCGACAGGGGAACGCTATTTTCCCGAAGAGATGGATGTGCCGGACTATTATCAGCCGAATGATCGCGGGTTGGAAATTAAGATCAAGGAAAAGCTGGCCTGGCTGAAACGGCTTGATGAAGAGAGTACAGTAAAGCGATAGTTTTTATATTATCCAATCATATATTCATAATTTCAAATGGCCCACACAACCTGAATTACTTAACTTGTTGATTTTAGGTTGCCTGGCCTTTTGATATGGTTAGAACCGTTTCATGGCGATGAATTCAAAATTCTCTATCCCTCATCTGAAAGGAAGCCCTGATGCAATACCCGTATTTGCTGAATTACCTCGCTGTAGCCGCCGGTGGAGCCCTCGGGGCACTGGCACGTTCACTGGTTTATGAGTGGTATGCAAAATCCGGAAATGATCAGTTGTTTCCACTACCGACCTTAACGGTAAATATTATTGGTTCGTTTCTTATCGGGATTGGCTGGTACTGCCTGGTAGAGAAAAGCCTGCTTCCTGCGATCTGGAAAGATTTTGCCACCGTAGGCTTTCTGGGGGCATTAACCACCTTTTCTACGTTCTCACTGGATATTTTCCGGCTTTTTCAAGCCGATCGGTTGGTTGAGGCAATCGTTTATATGCTGGCCAGTGTGACTCTGTGTCTGGTTGGTACCTGGTTGGGTTATCAGGGCATACGGGTGATCCTGAACGGTTAACGGTCCTCACTTCCTGTTTATTATCTTTATCGAATGTCGCAGAGTCATGGTGTATCATCAGCAGGTTATCCGTGACGAGAATGGTAAACGTTTGAAGCGTCTGCCCGGATAAGAAAACCATCGTCCAATCAGTTAATTTGGTAGGAATATGCTAGACCCCAAAATCGTTCGCAGCAATCCTGAAGCTGTGGCGGAACAGCTGTTGAAGAAGCACTACAAACTGGATATTGAGCGTCTGGTTTCTCTGGAGGAGCGTCGCAAGTCGCTTCAGGTTAAAACTGAGCAGCTGCAGAGCGAACGTAAGTCGGGTTCCAGGGAATTTGGCAAGATCAAGGCCCAGGGCGGTGATGTTTCCGCGCTTAAAGAGCGCATGGATCAGGTGAATGCCGAACTCAAGGAAAATGAGCAGGCCCTGACCGAACTGCAGGAAGCATTGAATAACCTGCTGCTGGAAGTGCCTAACCTGCCAGACAGCTCTGTACCAGAAGGTAAAGACGAAAACGACAACGTACTGGTTCGTACCTGGGGTGAGCCACGACAGTTTGAGTTTGATGTCAAAGATCACGTTGATCTGGGTGAAGTTCTTGGCCTGGATTTCGAAGCGGCTGCTCATATTTCCGGCTCCCGGTTTGCCATGCTGCGTGGCAAAATTGCCCGCCTGCACCGGGCTCTGTCTCAGTTTATGCTGGATGTTCAGACCACTGAGCACGGCTATGAAGAAGTTATTACCCCGCTGCTGGTTCATGATAAAGCCCTGTATGGCACTGGCCAGCTGCCCAAATTCGGGGAAGATCTGTTCAAAACCGCCTGTGATGATGATTCCGGTGCTGACCAGAAGCAGTTTTTCCTGATTCCTACGGCAGAAGTTACCCTGACCAACCTGGTGCGTGAACAGATTGTTGAAGCTGATCAACTGCCCATTCGTCTGACGGCTCACACGTCCTGTTTCCGAAGCGAAGCGGGCAGTTATGGTCGTGATACCCGTGGCCTGATCCGTCAACACCAGTTTGAAAAGGTTGAGATGGTGCAGATCGTCCATCCTGACAAGTCCTATGAAGCGCTGGAAGAGATGACAGGGCATGCAGAAGCCATTCTCCAGAAGCTGGGGCTGCCTTATCGCGTTGTGGCACTGTGCGGTGGCGATATGGGCTTTGGGGCTGCCAAGACCTACGACCTTGAAGTCTGGCTGCCCGCCCAGAATCAGTACCGTGAAATCTCTTCCGTCAGTAACTGTGTTGATTTCCAGGCACGTCGAATGATAGCGCGTTTCCGCAACGAATCAGGCAAGCCTGAGCTGGTTCATACGCTGAATGGTTCAGGTCTTGCCGTGGGTCGTACTCTGGTGGCGGTACTGGAGAATTACCAGGATAAGGATGGGCGTATCCATATTCCTGAAGCACTTCAGAGCTATATGGGAGGAATTAGTATTCTCTAGGAGATCAGCAGGGTGGAACGTTTGATTTCACCCTCTTAATTTACATCTAAAGTATTATCATCGATCAACTTTGTTCAAAAATTACGGTAGTCATGAACAAAAGGAGAGCGTGGTGAATAATCTTTCCGCGAGGGACCCTGTAGAGACAACTATTGATTTGGGCAGCGATGATGAATCTGATGTTTATAATGCCCATGCGGCGGCTGTTTCGAGATATCAGTCATACCTTGTAAGGCCAATTGCCAGTACATCAGGCAATTATTTATCGGGTAACCCGCAGCCTGTTGCTAATACTGATTCCTCTGGTCATGAATATGACCTTCCTTCAGGTTTTCAGAGTCACCAGAATCAGGCGGGGAGTTCTTATCAATTTATCATTAATGGCCAGACTAAAACATTTAAGTCGCTACGGTTACTGCTCCAGATTCAGCCTTTTATGGATAACTTCAGGGCGAGTACCGGAAGATATCTTTCTGATGTCCATATCCCCCCTGAGGATAGCGCACTCAAAACATTGATTCTTGAGAATGCTCGTGTTCAGCAAGTATTCTTGTTGGTGAATGACATAGAAACATTAAATGTATTCACACCAGCGGATCAAACACATATGACGGAACAGGCAGCAGCCAGTGGATACAGGTCAGATGACTATCGTTTACCGGCAACACACAGTGGCTTGCAGCGAATGGTTGCCCGTGAAAACAGGCGGTTAAATTCAATCAGTGGTCAGATAACACCAGTACAGTATTGCCAGCCTGCTCTATCTTCGGAAAGCTCAAATCCTGCTGCTGACGTTAACAGCACTACCCGGTATTTCGGCCATATTAATGGAGAAGATAAACAATTTGATTCGATTGCTGCGTTATTATCGGAGCGGAAACTGTTACGAAACTTTCGTGATAGTGCTGAGTTATACAATGTAGGTTCAGATATTCCTATTAACAATACTGAACTGAAACACTTTATTATCAATAGAGAGGATCGGTTCAATGCGTTTCTGTTAATTAATGATATTACCGCGATACCAACCACTAATACTGGTTATGGTGCTGATCATGCCGCAGCCCCTGATGCGGGGCTGGTTTCTACAATCTTTAACCCATATATGGTAAACAGTAACGATCGCAGAAACTCTATCGTTCTGCATGGTGCAGTCAGACAAATGAGATTTATACGTGATTTTCCTGCTGGCAATAAGAGTGCTTTTAAAATATCAGATGCTGGATTTTATTTATCACTGCTGGAAAAAAGGCTGTTATGTTTTACCTGTGGAGGTTCAATTAAAGAGTGGCAACAGGAGTGGGGAGTGCGCTCCCTTGATGAGGTTCATGCAAGACTTTACCCTGAGTGCTCTTTTTTGCGGGAAAAAAAAGGTGAAGGGTTTATCGAAGCCTGTCAACAACAATTAACACAAGAGCAACAACGTGTGTTAGCCCGACCTTTGGAAAGTCATCCCCATTTGTATCGCTCACCTTTGGATGTGTATCAATGGCAGCAAGAGCAGGTAGAAGTGGATTATTATAAATTTCTATCCGACTGGCGTGAAGGACGAGCACGATTGGACGGAATGACGTTACATGAATTGGTACGGGCGCAAAATCAAGCTGGCCAAAACAGTAGTAACAGACAGAGTCAGGCAGATGCCACTTCTTCTATCAAACGCAATGTTCAAAGATGTCTGCAGGCATTTCACCGTAGCTTTCTTCCTGGGTCAGCTCTTCACAATGCAATGGACAGGTTGCATGAGAAAGTTAATGCTGCTCAGAACCAAAGCTACGTGCTTAAATTAAAATTATTGCAAATCCTGCAGAATCTACTGGCACTTCGAGAAGATCAGTCGGAAGATGTAGGTGCTGAAATTGCTTCGATTATTGACGCTGCTTACGACCGGGATTGTCAGGATCATACAACAGAAATCATTGATCAAATCCAGACTCGAATGGCTTTGATTGATATCAATCGGGAGCTGGAGTTTGAGTCTGATGTTGTCCACATATTCAACCTGCTGAAGAAATTAAAATTATTTTACAACGAGTCAGTACTGTACAGTGTATTGTCTACTACAAGAGGGTTAACTGGTACTCTACTTATTGCGGGCAGTGAATCCACTGAAACAAGAGGTTACATTAAGAATCTGTTTTCCCAAAGTATCTGCCAATTCCCTGAGAATCAAATTCCACAATGTTACGGCACTGTTGGCAGGCCGCCAGCAATTGTGATGGCGGAAATTAAAAGAAAATTCACCAGCGGTATTATGAATCTGGCCGATTTTCAAAATTATATTATGGACATGTTTAACACGGATCCGGCATTACTTAATCTTTTAATAACGAAAAATGCTGAGTTTTCAGTTTGGCATGGCAAGACAGAGAGTAGCGCTGAGTTATTGATGGAACAGTACAGTCCCGATACACCAGGGCTCTCTGAGCAGGAGATTATTGAAGGTGCCGCTAACGTTGCAGATGCTCGTGCAAGGTTCATGCGTGAAGATCTTTACCAATTCATCAGCGAGAAGCTGGACATGTTCTGGGATAAGATTATTCGAGAAACATCCCGATAGTGAGATACTTCAACAGTGCATTGTCAGCACCCGGTAAAGCAGCAAAATCGCTTTAGACACTTCCTCCATCAGAGCGCAGAACAACACCCAGGCTGGCCATGTTCAAGGTGTCATCCTGAAATTTTTCGGACATCATTAAAATGGTTAGTCAATCTAACCATTTTGATAGCCACATTTGAAATCTAAAACACTATTATTAATTAATTTTGTTCAAATATTTAACGGTCATAATGAACTCAAGGAGAATCATGATGGATCATATCACACCCGGGGAGCTTACACAGAGAACTGTTCATGGGAATGAGGCGATTAATAGTAACCGTCCAGATACTGATGGTTCGAGTTATCGTCTATACGGTGTAAGGTCGATTGCCAGCCCGAACAACTATTTATTATCTGATCAGGGGGCTGTTGGTGGTGCTGATCTCCCTGAGCGCTCATTTCCACGGGATGCAGGTTTTCAGAGTCATCAACACCAGCCGGTAAGAACTTATGCATTTACTATTCATGGCCATGCTCATACATTAACTTCGCTAAGGGCATTGCTCCAAATACAGTCTTTTATGGATAACTTCAGGGGTAGCGCCGAAGTGTATCTTCCTGGTATCGATATTCCCCCTGAGGATGCTGAACTCAGGAAATTGATCCATGTGAATGAATGTATTCAGCAAGTATTTTTGTTGGCTAATGAAATAGAGACATTAAATGTAGCCGCATCATCTGATCAAACGCAATTGGTCGAACAAGCATCAGGCAGCGACTATCATTTACTGGCACCATCAGGTAGCCGACAGCGAACTGTTTCCATTGATAACCATCAAATTAATAATATTGAAACGGTGCCCTCTGACGTGGAGCCGGTTGCTACGATTTATAACCAACGTATGGCATGTGCGACAGAGCGAATGTACTCTTTCGCTAAGCACTATGCATCGAGGTGTGTAGAATTCCTGGATGATTTTCCTCATGGTAATAGAAATGCCCTTAGACTATCCGATGCAGGATTTTATTTGTCACTGGATGAAAAAAAAATATTCTGTTTCTCCTGCGGAGGCTCCATTGGAGAGTGGCAACAGGAGTGGGGAGTTAGTACCATCGATGAGGTTCATGCCAGACTTTACCCGAAATGCTCTTTTTTGCAGGAACACAAGGGCAAACATTTTATTCAAGATTGCCAGCAACAGTTACGACCCGAACAGCAACACCGGTTGGCCCAACCTTTGGAAAGTCATCCGCATTTGTATTCTTTACCCGTGAGTGATCATCAATGGCAACAAGAAGAGGCTGCAAGATCCGAGCGGGAAGCTGTGTTTAACTTGTATAATGGACAAACACTAGTGGATGGAATGACTGTACCTGAAATTCTGCGTCAAAACAGGGTTCATACTCAACGTGCCCAACAGAGTTGGGGCAGGCAAAGTCACTATCAGCCTGGTGCCACCTCTGCGATCGAAAGCAATATTCAAAGATGCCAGCAGGAATTACACAGTAGCTTTCCCGTTGATTCTGAACTTCACCACGCAATAGACAGGCTGCATGGAAAAGTGAATGCAGCCAGAGACCGAAACAATCAGCTTAAATTGAGCTTATTACAAATCCTGGAACATCTGATAACACTCCCGGAAGATCTGCGGGCAGATACCGGTGCTGAAATCACTGAGATGATTGACGCTGCTTATGACCATGATTGTCAGGATCATACTTCGGAAATCATCGATCAAATCAAAACGAGAATGGCTTTCATTAATATCAGGCGGGAGCTGGAGGCAGGGCATGATATTGTTCAGATATTCGACTTGTTGAAGAAGTTAAAATTATTTTTTAATGAGTCAGTACTCTACAAAGCCATGTCTACTACAAGCAAGAGTGATGGAACTCTTCTTGTAGAAGCCAGTGAATCCACTGAGATAAGAGGGCGTATCAAGAATCAATTTTCCCGAAGTATTTGTCAATTCCCGGAGAATCATGTTTTTCAGCGTTTTGGAGAAATTGGTAAACTGAAGCCGGAAGTGATGGATGAACTTGAAATAAAATTCATCAGAGGCATCAGGAATAAAGCCGATTTTCAGAATTATATTGTTGACATGTTTAAAACTGAGCCTCAATTACTTGATCTTTTAATAAAGGGAAATGCTGAATTTTCAGTTTGGCATGGTAAGACAGAGAGCAACACCGAGTTATTGTTGGAACAGTACAGCCCGGATACCCAGGGACTCTCTGAACAGGAGATTATTGAAGGTGCTGCTGGCGTTGCAGATTCTCGCAGAAGGTTCATGAATGAGGATCTTGAACAATTCATCAGCGAGAAGGTGGACTCTTTTTGGGCGGAGATTCTTCAACAAACATCCAGACCATGAGCAAGTCGCCCTTGCTGAATTAGCCAGGGCGATTGGTTTAGCATTCAACTGTGAGATTCTTCAACCAGTATTTTGCCAGCACCCGGTAAAGGACCAGAATTGCTTTAGTCACTTCTTCCATCAGAGCGCAGATAAACACCAGATGCAGTGGCCAATGCCAGATGTTCACCGCTGCCCAGGTCAGCGGTACACCGACAAACCACATACCAATAATATTAATGGCTGCCGTGGCTTTCACATCGCCGCCGCTGCGCAGTACACCAACAATCCCGGTCAGGTTGATGACCCGGATGCATAGGGCAAATCCGGCAATAATCAGCACCTCACTGGCCATTTTCAAGGTGTCACCCTGAAATTTGCCAAACATTCCGACGATCTGCTCATTGAAAATCAGGGTAACAACGCCGATCACCAGGGCGGTGGCCGGGGCGACCAGCATAAAATAACGGCTCTGTTTCCAGGCCAGCTCAAATTCTCCAGCGCCGAGCTCCTTCCCGAGTATGATTGAGGTAGCGATAGCGAACCCGATAAACAGGGAAATCAGCACGCCTTCAACGGAAGAGATGGCGCTCATCACCGCCAGCTCAACAACCCCCATCTGGGCAAACATCAGGTTGTAAAGCACCAGACCAAATGACCAGAGGCCGTCCTGAATCAGCATGGGAACACAGATGCCGATGTATTTCATCCAGTGTTTACGACTCTTGCATTGCAACAGGTCAGCTTTTACCGGTTTGAGCCCCGGGCGAACCTCAAGGATGTAATAGATAAGCAAGCCCACCTGAATCAACCGGGAAATGGTTGTCCCCCATGCCGAACCGGCAACCCCAAGGGCTGGAAAGCCAAAATGGCCATAGATCAGCAGATAATTAAACAGCACATTCATAAGAATGGTGATAAAACCGATGCGTGTCGGTGTTTTTGCGTCGTTATTGGTTCTCAGCAGGGCTTCCAGCGGGATGGTGACCGCTATGCAGAGAAAGGAGGGCGCTGTGATGAATAAATAGCTGCTGCCCAGAGCCTTCAGCGTGAGGTCTTCACTGATCAGGCCCATGATCTGTTCTGGAAAGAGCAGGTAGACAATGGCAAATGGGGTGGTGATGGCCAGTGTGGCAATGATCGTCTGAACCAGCGTCCTACGCAAACCATCCATATTTCGGCCACCGATATACTGCGCCGCCAGAATGCTCATGCCACTGCCCAGGGCAGCGATCAGAATCAGGTTAAAGAAGAAAATCCGGTTGCCCATGCCGACCGCAGCAACTTCTGTTTCACCCAGCATGGAGACCATGAAGATATCGATCAATCCAAGCATTGAGAACATCATGGATTGCAGGGAGATAGGCAGTGCCAATTGCCAGAGATTGCGCAGGAAGTCCCTGTTTGGGGCTGGGTTTTCAATAGTTTGACTGGTCATAAAGCGGCTAACAATGATAGGGGCCTGAAGCGCGTTTCAATCCGTGAAAGAGGGGAGTAGTCTCATTCGGATATAAACAGCCATGAACTGTATAGCATTCTCTTTATGGTTATGTCGGAGTGATGCAATAACAGTATAAAAAGCTATATCGTCATATTTACTATCAACTGTACTCTTATAGTCGTATAAGTGAGAAGTCGGATTTTTCCCTATCCTCCGTTCAGCTTCCGGCTTTTTATAACTTTTAATAATAAAAGATAAGAAAATATTGTTATCTTTATTCTGTCGTAGGCTGGTAAACTCGGCCCATACATGGTTCGGCCAGCGAACCGCAGGCTTACATCATTTGTGCCTGCAACCTTATGTCAAACAGAGCTATATCAATAACGAGAAAAACATGGACTATCTGCCATTATTTCTACAGGTACGTAACCAGCGTTGTCTGGTGGTGGGTGGTGGCGATATCGCCCTGCGTAAAATCAGGCTTCTCAACGCCTCTGGTGCCAATATTCGAGTGGTGGCCAGAGAGATATCGGCAGAAATTCGTGAGTTTCTTGCCAGCGGTGAGCACCAATTGCTGGAAAAAACCTTTGAAAACCATGACCTGAACGATGTCTGTCTGGTCATTGCGGCAACGGATGATGAGGGTATTAACCGCCAGGTAGCCAGGATGGCACAGCAGCGACAGCTGTTTGTTAATGTGGTGGATGACGCACAAGCCGGTAATGCGGTAATGCCGGCGATTGTTGATCGCTCTCCGGTGGTGGTTGCCTTTTCCACCGGTGGTAAAGCACCGGTTCTGGCCCGTCTGCTGCGGCAGAAACTGGAGACGCTGTTGCCCCGGGGATATGGCCGTCTGGCGGCACTGGCAGGTGAGTGTCGCGATATGGTCAAGGCCCGGTTCAGTGAGATCAATGACCGCCGGTATTTCTGGGAGAATGTGTTGGCAGGTCCTGCTGCGGAAAAGGCGCTGACAGGTGATCTGCAGGGAGCCCGGAGTTTGATTGAACAGACCCTGGCCAACACATCGGAGCAGAAAACCGGCGAAGTGTATCTGGTGGGCGGAGGCCCGGGTGATCCAGATCTGCTGACATTTAAAGCACTGCGGTTAATGCAGCAGGCGGATGTTGTGCTGCATGATCGGCTGGTGTCTGAAGATGTTCTGGCACTTTGTCGTCGGGATGCAGATTATATCTACGTTGGTAAAAAGCGGGATCGACACACACGACCCCAGGAAGAGATCAATGCCCTGCTGGTCGCATTGGCCAAAGAGGGCAAGCGGGTTTTGCGGTTGAAGGGTGGCGACCCCTTTATCTTTGGTCGTGGTGGTGAAGAGATTGAAACGCTGGCCAGTGAGGGTATTCCTTTCCAGGTGGTGCCTGGTATTACTGCCGCTTCCGGCTGTGCCAGTTATGCCGGTATTCCCCTGACCCACCGGGATCACGCCCAGTCTGTCCGCTTTGTCACCGGGCATCTGAAAGATGGCAGCTACGCCTTGAACTGGCAGGAAATGCTGGACCCCGGTCAAACGCTGGTGTTCTACATGGGGTTGCTGGGGCTTCCCCGCATCAGCCGGGAGTTAATGGATCATGGAAGGAATCCGCAGACGCCCATAGCCTTGATTCAACAGGGTACTACTAGGAATCAACGGGTCTTTACCGGAACTCTGGCCACCATTAATAAAATTATTGAGTCCGAAAAGGTAAAGGCTCCGACAATAATCATTATTGGCAGTGTGGTTAGCCTTAGAGACAAATTAAGATGGTGTTAGCCTGTTTTTTGAAAGCTTGTATTGAACATGAAATACAGGTGATGAAAAATCCCTGCAAAGTTCATATGGTCGAGCTGATGGCCTGATTAGATAATTGATTCCATCTATGGTTGTGAAGAATTTATAGTTGCTTTGGCAGATCTCCTCCTGGTTCTCTGGTTTACAATTGCTATCCCGGAACTCCCTATTGGTTGCAAAACGATTTCTGGCAGCATAACGATAAATTGGCAGATACAACTTGTCAGAATCAGGATTTACTTCAATGAAATCATGCTTGATATATTCAGGCTGTAACTTAGCTGACATTGGCCGTGGTGTCATCTTATAACCACTGATTTCATCACGGTTAAAAGGCACGTGTAGCTTTGTTAGCAAGCTGTAATCATAAGGGGTAACTTTTCTGATTATTTCTGGCGACTTAATCAATGTATAACCATATCGGGTTTCTGCTGCGGGCATGATATAAAGGCAGTTTTCTATATGGCATTTGTCATGTCTTATATCTTTCATTATTGTTTTCTTAAACATTGGATATTGGTGGTCCAGAAAACAGGAAAATGGACTGTCATTTTCCAGAGACAGGATATTTATATCTGGTTTAATGAATATGGCCAGTATGGTGACTGGGTTTCCTTTATTATAACCTTTATGGAGGTAACCCCTGGCGGCAGCGATGCTTGGAGTACTGTATAAGCCAATACCATAGGCCTGACCCTGTTGATTGATCGTTTTAGGGTCAAAAATTTTCTCTTTCAGGATAGAATTTCTGCTGCGGCCCATTTCGTCATTGACACAAGTGAATTTGCCTGCCCGGAAAAAAATATTCGTACCTGCTGTTTTTGGGCAATATTCACTATGTACAAAACTTTTTATTGCCATTTCGGTGGTTATATTAAATTCCGTAAATAATGAGATTGTCCGTAAGTCCTCATTAATATTTCTGAATAACGTATTCTCAAACTTGCGTAGTAGATAATTCGACCTCACTTTAAAGCGTTCAAAAATAAAATTGGATATATCTTCCTGGCTGAGAAGATATATTTTATGGCCTCTCAGGGTTTGGCATTCAATATTTATAATATCGAGCAGGATATTTGCTGCCTGTTCACTTGCCTCAGGTTTAAGAAAAGACCGTATTTGCGACAGTATTATACTGCGTTGCGACAGGTTGCTGCAAAATGGAGTTTCTCTGGTGTCCAGATTCATTGCAGGTTCATTGGAACCTGAACCAGGAATAACATGGCGGTTGCCAAAACATGAACTTTGATCAACGGTTTTGGTGTTGCTGGTTCTGAAGGAAGTGGGCGCTGGGTCAGGATCTAAGGAAAAGGGGTTCATTGGCTTACACTCATCTAAATGGTTTTTGGTATATTCCATCCGCTCAAGGAATATACCATGCCAATTAAATATCCGAAGTAGATCTAGTCAGACAATGCTGTTAATGGATCTGGATAAACAAACTGATAGTTCAGCGCTTTCTTCAATTTATCGCAATTCACCAGGCGATAGGGCATGGGTTTGTCAATAAAAACGGGCGGCTCAATGCCCATGATTTCGCAGGACCGGGTATAGAGTTGACGACGGGTAGGGTGCTCATCCGCTGAGGCGTTAAAGACTTCCCCAAACAGATTTTTAGCAATAATCTGCCCGATGATTTGCAAACAGTCTTCCCGGTGTATCATATTCACCGGATCATCAGCGCCGCCCAGCTCTCTGCCGGAAAAGTAGCGCCCTGGCTGATATTCACCGCCAATAAGGCCTGAGAAGCGAAGCACCGTGGTTTTCAGGTCGTCATGGTCCGTGAACAGCTGCTCAATATCCAGCCAGGCAGTATCAGAGAAGGGGGACTCAATGCGAACGGCATCGTCTTCCGTTACTTCAACGTTATTTTGCGGGTAAACGGAGGTGGCACTGATCAGAATAATTTTTTTAACCCGGGACTGCTCAATACGGCTAAGCAGTGCCTTCATCTGGCGAAGGTAAAAGTGGGGTTGGCCATCGCCTTTTCCGGGTGGAATATTGATAAAGAGAATATCGGTATCCAGAAACGAGTCAATATCACCCTCAGGCTCTGGTGAAAGACCGATAATATAAGGCTTCATGCCAACCGCAGAAATAGCTCCCAGCTTTTCCTCCCGGGTGGTTGATCCCTTGACTGGATAGCCATCTTTTACCAGTCGTTCGCCCAATGGCATGCCCAGCCAGCCACAACCCAGAATGCTGATGGTTTCTTTCATTATCGGTCTCTTGCTTGTCGAGGAAAAGGACGATGAATTGCAAATGCGAACTATTCTCCCCGATTGTTCCCATAAATGAAACCGTTTTGAATAACCGAGTTGCCAGGTAGGGATTCTCTGAAGCGCCCCAATGACATAGAATAGCCCTGAAGTTAATAGAGGAAGTGTTGCGTTGAACATTACATTCACTGAAGCCGCACAGAAGTATCTTGCCCAATTATTAGAAAAACAGGGGGTTGAGGGGATTGGTGTACGCCTGTTTGTCAGCAACCCCGGCACTCCCCATGCGGAAACCTGCCTGGCCTATTGCAAGCCAGGGGAAGAGAAAGAGGGTGATCTGACGCTGGAGCTTGAGTATTTCAACTGCCATGTTGAAAGCACCAGTGAGCCATTTCTTGAAGAAGCGGTGGTTGATTTTGCTGAAGACAAGCTGGGTGGTCAGCTGACCATCAAGGCACCCAACGCCAAGATGCCCAACGTTAATGAAGACAGCCCTCTTGATATGAAGATCAACTACTTCCTGCAAATGGAAGTGAATCCCGGGCTGGCTTCCCACGGTGGCGTGGTATCCCTGGTGGAACTGGATGATGGCATTGCTGTTCTGCAGTTTGGCGGTGGTTGCCAGGGCTGCGCTGCGGTCGATATGACCCTCAAGGATGGTGTTGAAAAAACACTGATGGAGCGTATTCCGGAGCTGAAAGGCGTTCGTGATGTGACGGATCACAGTAATACTGAGAATGCTTTTTACAAATAAGGCAGATCAATAGAGGGAGGTGGCATCCACTTCCTTTCTCCGTTTTTTCAATGTTGTTTCAATTTTACCGTTGGTGTTCGGTGCCACCTTATGAAGTCTCCCCTTATTACCCGTGCCGGAAAGGAAAATCTTGAGCAGGAGCTTCAATATCTGTGGCGAATTAAGCGCCCTGAAGTCACGCAGGCTGTTTCTGAGGCTGCTGCGCTTGGGGATCGCAGTGAGAATGCGGAATATAAAGAGGGCAAGCGACAGCTTCGGGAAATTGACCGACGCATACGCTACCTGACCAAGCGGCTTGAAATCCTGAAGGTTGTCGATTATTCGCCAGAGCAGGAAGGCAAGGCTTTTTTCGGTGCCTGGGTTGAGCTGGAGAGCGAAGAAGGTGAAATACTCCATTGCCGTATAGTGGGTGCCGATGAGATAGATGTGAAAAACAACCACATTACCATCGACTCCCCCATGGCCAGGGCAATGGTTGGGCGTCAGGTAGACGATGAAGTTGTGGTCAATGCACCAGGTGGACGTAAGATCTGGTTGATCAATAAAATACAATATCAGCCTTTTTCTGATGTTGAATAGGGAAAGCTATGGTTTTTCACGTTTTATTAATGGTATTTTTACCCACTATTGAAAAAAGGGTAAAGATACCGGTATAACTCTCTGAAATAATGGTGTATCTTCTCCCGCCTTTTTGAAATCCCAAGCTCATTTACTCAGCCGGTAGTCCGACGGAACTGTGAAGCGTTATAAACAGGCCATTTTATCCAATTTTTTTGTCACCGAAGACGGCAGTGCTGTGCGCCATCTGGTTGAGGCAAATCTGGATATTGAGTCAAGAAGTGACCGTACGCTTTGTACCGAAGTCCTGAACAGTGACTGTCGCTACGAGGTGCTGGTTAATGGCCATCTATCCACGGTCTGCATGATCTGCTCAGCGATTCTTGATCGAAGAATCAGTAATATGCCGGTGGAACGTAAAGTCAGTTATGGCAAAAAGCAGACGATGGAGATCTTTACACCACCGGATACCCAGTTATCGCTTCCGGGTGTGGTTGAGCCTGTTCAGGTTGAAGAGGATAACAAGATCAACTCAATAGACGAACAGCCCGAGCAAATCGAGCTGTTTATGTGAGAAAAATCAGGTCTGACTAGCGACGACCCGGCAGAACATCCTTCAATTTATCCCTGATGCTGCGCAGCGTCTTCTCTGTGGTTTTCCAGTCAATACAGGCATCAGTAATAGAAACACCGTATTGCAGGTCGTTCAGGTTGTCAGTCATTTTCTGATTGCCCCAGCCAATATTGCTTTCCACCATCAGACCGACAATGGATTGATTGCCTTCAATGATCTGGTTGGTCACATTCTCCATAACCAGCGGTTGCAGGGCAGGGTCCTTATTGGAGTTGGCGTGGGAACAATCCACCATGATATTTGGCTTGATGCTGGCTTTTTCAAGCGCCTTTTCACACAGTGCAACACTGACAGAATCGTAGTTTGGCTTGCCGTTACCGCCACGCAGAACAATGTGGCCGTAGGGGTTGCCTTTGGTATGGGTAACAGCCACTTGCCCCTGGCCATTCAGCCCGAGAAACCGGTGTGGACTGGAAACAGACTGCAGGGCATTGATCGCGACTTCCAATCCGCCATCGGTTCCATTTTTAAAGCCAACGGCCGAGGACAGGCCGCTGGCCATTTCGCGGTGAGTCTGCGACTCAGTGGTTCTGGCTCCTATTGCAGACCAGGCAACCAGGTCCTGAAGATATTGAGGCGAAATCGGGTCCAGTGCTTCTGTAGAGGCAGGAATGCCCATTTCGGCAACATCCATTAACAGGCGGCGACCGATATGCAGGCCTTCTTCAATTTTAAATGAGTCATTCAAATGCGGGTCATTGATCAGGCCTTTCCAGCCCACCGTGGTTCTTGGCTTTTCAAAATAGACACGCATCACCAGATACAATGTGTCTTTCAGCTCTTCACTGAGGGCTTTCAGCCGTTGGGCATAATCTTTCGCCGCAGCAACATCGTGGATTGAGCAGGGGCCTATGACGACAAACAGGCGATGGTCTTTGCCATCGAGAATATCCCTGATTACTTCACGGCTTTCAGAAACCGTTTTTGCTGCTGCCTCAGTCATCGGAATCACAGCCTTAAGGCGTTCCGGACTCAACAGAACTTCCTGAGATTGAATATTAAGGTCTTCAATGGGTAATACAGCCATGTGCGCGGTCCCGTTTTTTTAATAAGACTGGTTTAAAATCTCCTGATCAGTGGCCTGAGCCCCTGATGCCAGATGAAAATATGGCACCCATACTGACAGATAGTCACCTCACCCTGTATAAAGCCCTGGTAATTATGGGTTTTCCATTGGCCTGGTGAGGGTTTTCCACTTTATTCAAACTGACACAGGGCTGCAACCCTGGATAGGGTTAAAAAAGGTATTTCAGGCCCAGTCCGAGCAAAATAATGGCCAATATGATGCGCATGAAGGTATCCGGTAGCTTCATGCCGACACGGGTTCCTACATAGATAGCAGGGATAGAGCCAATCAACAGGCTGCCTAACAGCACAAAATCGACATTACCCAGCCAGATATGGCCAAAGCCTGCCAGCAACGTTAACGGTACTGCGTGAGCCAGGTCGCTACCCACTACCTTGACGGGTTTCAGCAGCGGATAGAGCAGGACAATAGCGGCAGTGCCCAGTGCTCCGGCCCCCACCGATGAAAGTGTGACCAGAACCCCGAGGAAGATACCGGCAATAAATGTTAAAGGTGTCTGATATTTCTGTGGAATCATCGAGACACCTGAGAGCTGTCTTCTTTTCAAAAAAGGACTCATAAATAGCGACAGCGCAGTGAGGGTTAACATTATCCCAAGGCATAGTGTAAGGATCGGGCTATAATCAGCGCTTCTGTCAAAAAAAAACTTGAGCAGCACAATTGTCAGGACTGTGGCAGGAAGACTGCCAGCACAGAGCGTTTTGACCAGTGTCCAGTCAATACTTTTCTGACGATGATGGACAATGACTCCGGTTGACTTGGTAATGGCTGCATACATCAGATCCGTTCCAATGGCGATATGAGCCGGAAAGCCAAACATTAACAGCAGTGGTGTCATCAATGAACCACCGCCGATACCTGTCAGGCCAACCGCAAAACCAACGCCGGCACCGGTGGCAATATATGTTAGAAAATCCATAAGCATCCCAAAATCTATGGTCTAAAGTTATAACTAGCCAAGGCGATGTTTGAAAATATTGACTAAAAATTGATGATTCGCTGGTAACTATATTGACTGGCTTGTATTCTGGAAAAGAATTTAATGTCATTCTTTTATGCTTTATAGAACTAACGGATCCTATTTCAATCTATTCATTTTTGTCAGCACAACCTGCCCGACCGGAGGCCATCAATGAAGCTGCAACAACTGCGCTATATCTGGGAGGTCGCCCACCACGATCTCAACGTATCAGCTACAGCGCAGAGTCTATACACTTCCCAGCCCGGTATAAGCAAACAAATCCGGCTTTTGGAAGATGAACTTGGCGTTGAGGTTTTTGCCCGAAGTGGCAAACATCTCACCCGCATTACCCCGGCTGGTGAGAAAATCATTGATACAGCCGGTGAGATCCTTAGAAAAGTTGAGTCGATCAAGCAGGTTGCCCAGGAATTCAGTGACGAGCGAAAGGGCAGTCTGTCCATTGCCACAACCCACACGCAGGCTCGCTATGCCCTGCCGGGCATTATCCGGCAGTTTATTGGTCAGTATCCCGATGTTGCTCTTCATATGCATCAGGGCACTCCCATCCAAATTGCCGAAATGGCAGCAGACGGTTCCGTTGACTTTGCTATCGCAACGGAAGCACTGGATCTGTTCAACGATCTGGTGATGATGCCTTGCTATCGCTGGAATCGCTGTGTTCTTGTACCCAGGGATCATCCTCTAACCCAGGTGTCTGAATTGAGCCTGAAAGATATTGCCCGGTATGCCCTGGTAACCTATGTTTTCGGATTTACAGGTCGCTCCAAGCTGGATGAAGCCTTTATGAATGAAGGGTTATCACCCAGGGTAGTGTTTACTGCCACTGACGCTGACGTGATCAAAACCTATGTGCGCCTTGGGTTGGGCGTCGGGATCATTGCCAAAATGGCTTACGACCCCGAACTGGATTCTGACCTTGTACCCCTGAATGCTGATCACCTGTTTGAGCCAAGCATTACCAAGATCGGGTTCCGGCGTGGTACTTTCCTGCGTGGATTTATGTACGACTTTATTGAAGAGTTTGCCCCTCACCTGACCAAAGATGTGGTTCAGGAAGCAATCCTTCGTCATAACAAGGCGGAAGTGGATGAACTCTTTTCACATGTTCAGCTACCAAACCAGTAACTACCTTATAAGCGGCTTGGTTCAAGCCGCTTTTTCCAGTACTTCCTTTACCAGCTTAAAATAGATAGTGTAAATCGCTGGCTCGCAGCCTTCTTCTTCAACAATGAAAAAAGGTGCTTTGTCTACCTGGTACAAATTTGCCAGTAAAGTGCCTGTGCTGTCCGGGTCACCATCAACGGCGGTGACGAATTGATCAATGCGATTGATATGACCTGAACTCTCCAGTCTTTCCTGCACTTCCTGGCATTTTTTGCAGAGGTTGCCATCGGCCATTATCTTTTTGACCATGGTGATTTTCATAATCCAGTTCTCCCGGGGGATGGTTTTCATTTGCCGGTGGTGGTTTATTGTAGCAGCAGCTATTTAGCCGATAATAGAATTAATATCTATATTTATAGGTGTTTATGCTATATTCTCAACCAGCCTGTCAGGCCGCAATAAGTCTAACCATCAAAGAGAGAATAACCAATGGATGTCGTCTGTCTTGACCTTGAAGGTGTACTGATTCCGGAAATCTGGATTGAATTTGCTACCCATACCGGTATTGACGAACTCAGGGCAACGACACGTGATATTCCCGATTACGATGAGCTGATGACCATGCGCTTATCCATACTGGATAAACATAAACTCGGGTTGAATGAAATTCAGGCAGTGATTTCCGGAATGAAGCCGCTGGAAGGCGCTGTGGATTTTGTCAACTGGCTGCGCAGTGAATTCCAGTTAATTATCCTGTCGGATACTTTTTATGAGTTTGCCGATCCATTTATGGTTCAGCTGGGTCGTCCGACACTGTTCTGCCATCGCCTGGAGGTAGCAGAATCAGGGAAGGTAACCGGCTATAAGTTAAGGCAGAAAGACCCGAAACGCGCATCGGTAAAAGCACTGAAAAGCCTCAATTACCGGGTTCTTGCTGCAGGTGACTCCTACAATGACACCACCATGCTCTCTGAAGCAGATGCCGGTTTTCTGTTCAAGGCACCCGATAACGTGATTGCGGAGTTTTCTCAATATCCCTCCATCACCAACTACGATGATCTGCGCACAGCTTTGCTTGCGGCACGGGGTTGAGGAATAGTGCGCACTTGATCAGGGACTGCTCAACGGGCCTCGGCCTGCAAAACCACAATCTGTTTAAAAAAACCATCCACCTCCTGACTCCAGCTCAGCAATTTCATGGCTAATGGTTTTCTGATCACAGCCCAGCACCTGAGATATATAACCAATACCGCCATGACCGAGCTTAATAGCTTCAATAGTGGCATAATGCCGACGATCCCTTTCATTGAGTGATCGATAGAAAGTTCTCATGCGTTTTTTTACTAATGAGGGGTATGTAGCCATAGTCACCTCCAGCAATGGTTCAAAGTATTGACCATTGTCTGAGAGGCGCAAATCAGGAAGTTATTTTTAGACTATTCCTTAGCCACTGCTTGATGACCTGCACCAGTGGCTACAGAAAAACGTCACCCGGCTGATACCGGATACTCTTACCCATAAGGCCATGAGCTATGCCCTGAACCAGTGGTCAAAACTGGTGGTTTACTGTGAAGACGGACACCTCAACAATAGGCCTGTGCCCATCTGAACCAAACTCTGACTGTCCATATGACTCTGGCGAGATTTCTTCATACATCAGATATAGCCTTGTGTAATTTCATCTTCACCGTTCATCCCACTCCAAATCTTCTGCATAACCAAAATCAGGACTGGCATCAGATAGGTGGTCGTAATATTCCTGGTCACAATGATCGAACTCTGGCCCGAAATATATTGGCCCTGGGTCAAAGTATTCCTCTGCGAGAGTTTCATTTTCTGTATCTGAGCGCTGCGGGTCAGTCTTGTAGTCGGCCCCCTTACTGACGACTGGTGTAGTATTTAAGTCGGACTTGTTACTATCGCTAACTCTACAGAAGCAAGCTCCACATTCACAGATCAGGCCATTGCACTTACTGCACTTAGCATGAGAGTTTGAACTCAATGAAGTCTTGCACGCATAACAGTGCGTTTGACGATGCTTGTTAGATCTTGTTTGCAAGGTACTCTTGAAGCTGCTGCTCACCAGCCCTGCTGGAGTATGGTCGGAGCCATTGTAGTAACTGCTGCCAGTTCGGGTATGCACCTGTTTAGTTCTTGTCTTACTGAGTGAGATTTCCTTTCTGTTATCACGGCTGCTAAAAGATGCTGATATACTGACACTGGTTTTCTTTTTCTGATTTTCTGGCAGGTACCTGTTCTTCGGATCAAACAGGTATTTCAGTTTATTACCAGAAATATCATTTCCCAGTACCATGAATAATTTGTCCTCAATGGACGGAGCCAGCATTATTCTGGTAATCAAACCATCAGCGTGAAAAATATCGGTATTGTGGGTACAGGTTTTTGAAGCGTACAAAACTTCATACAAAGGAGAAGCATTTTCTCTGGTTCTAACCGACTGCAGTTTCCCTGCCCCAAGAGTATCATGATAAACAGCAACCATACCGACAGTCAGCATACTGACAGGAAAATCATTGCCGATATTTTTCAACAACTCTGATTTATAAACAGATGCTTTTGAAACAACAGAAGCAGCCTGTTTGCTTTCTTTTTGACTTGCTTTCTTTGTTGATGGTTTCTCTGATTCAGCTCCATATTCCGAGTTATAAGAGCTTGCAGTCTGCTTTGTCTGATTGGTGGATGTGACTTTTTCAACCTGAGACAAATTCTTATATTTTTCTTTCAGGTATTGGCTGCGAGCCCGACTTTCACGAACGCAACCGGGTATCGAGTCGCTTTCAATATTTACAGGTTTTGCGACTGTCTCAACTGATTCAGGCGCTGCAGTTTTGATTGAGATGCCATCTTTCTCAAGCTCAGTGCTGCTACCTTCAACCATAGTTACAGCTAACGAGTCAAGCTGACCTGCTGTGGCAATCGACTTCTTTTTATAAATATCTTTGTATTTTTCTTTTAGGTATTGGCTACGGGTACGACTTTCCCGAACACAGTCAGGTACAGATTCATCTTCAAAAGACGCAGTTTTTTGTACCGATACCCTCGGTTCAGGTATCACTACCCTGTTTGAAGGAGAACTTTTTCTGGTGACTGATGTTGCTGGTACAGCATCTTTGCTTTTCTGAGCTTCTTTTTTTTGGGGGGGGACTGTCGATGCTGATTTTTTCTGCTTGCGAATCCTCTCAAAAATGATGCCGGCACAGAAAACAGCAGTGAAAATTAGAATCTCAAACACTCTGGCAATTACTCCGGATAAAGACCCAACAACCTAGGCCAAAGTGAACAACTTGACGTTTTACACTCATTTTCACTTTTGGCGGGCTTTAATAAAAAAAGAAGAAATCTGACAAAATCACTGCTATTTGTAAGTAAGTATAACGCCTTAATTTACGGAGTTCTGAGTAACCTGTTCATTGTTGGAAAGCAGGGATTTCATCATGGGTAAGTAACAAGGCATTAGTCAAGGTAAGTCTTACGGACTGACACAAGTAATGCTTACTTCTCACATCACTTGCAGCCGTAAATTCCACCATTTTCTTTAAAAGTCGTATGTCGTACAGTACCTGTCTCTATCATGCCCGAGTGTTTTCCCGTCATGGCCTGGCCTATTCTTTTCAATGAACAATACCATCACGATCTGAAAAAAATTCCACCCTCTGAACAGCATAAGGCTCAGCGCCACCTTGATACGATCTGCGCAAACCCATTTGCAAAGAACAATAACCTGAAGACTCTGACAGGTCGAAATGGCATGCACAGGGTTCGTCTGGGCGATTATCGTCTGCCATTCTTCATAAACCAAAAAGACAAAAACATTGTCTTACTGGCCTTCTTTAAGCGTACTGAAAACAGCTATCGAGTACTGGACAGTGTCTCAACTGTACCCGTCGGTGAACTGCCAAAAGAGCAGAAAGACGCAGTTCAACAGCCTCTTCCTGAAGGCCTATCTGTTCCACAGAAACCGCGCAAGAAGGTTTACACCGTTAAGAAGAGTAAGGTACTTCCTCAAACTCAGGTCTCTGAAAAAACACCAGAGGTTGATGATTTCTTCGAGATAGAAAAGTTCGAACTGGATTTGATCCATATTCCGGATGAATACCATCAAATCATTTTGGAAAATTCACGCCATAGTCTCTTTGCATCCGACAAGTTACCGGAAGATATCAATGCTCGGTTGCAGGACTATATAACCGCGCCGCAGCTCAATCATATAGGTAAGCTCTACAGTCTGGGGGCTACCCAGACTCTCAAGGATATAGCCCTACAGCCACTTGAGAACTTTCTTTTAAAACTTGATCGCAGGCAGCAGGAGATCATTGATAAGCCTCTCAATAGTGGATCTTTCAAAGTCACTGGAGGTCCGGGAACAGGAAAAACGCTGATTGCCTTGTATCGAATGAAGAAGCTGGTTGAGGAGCGAGCCACAGAGTTCTTATGGAGTACCGGCCAGAACATAGGGTTTATAACGTATACGCATTCGCTGGTTAAAACGAACAAGTTACTGTTTGATGCTATTCACCCAGGCAATATGGAAGGTATTAATTTATCGTTCACGACCTTTGATCGTAATATTTATGTACTTTTTCAAAGCCTATGTGCCATCAGAAAAGTACGGGAACCTGTTATTCCAAACGGTTTGGTTCATTTTTTTAAAAATAAAATATCTGTCTGTTTTTCTCAAGACCCTAGTCTGGATGTTGCTGTCGTCACCAGCCTGGATGAAACCAAAGGACTGGACTTTGTTTATGACGAAATTGAAGGAGTAATTGAAGCAAACAACCTAAAGACAGAAGCAGAGTATCTGGCTTTTAAGCGCGTGGGCAGGAAAACACCGTTACTCCGATCTGCCAGAGCCAAAATATGGCAGGTTTATGCAGTGTATGAAGAACTACTAAAACAATATAACTACACCTCTTTCAGTCGTAAAAGGCTTGAAGTTCTCAGAGCGTTTGAAGAAGGGCTCAACATTATGCCTGAGAGGTTCAATGCATTATTTATTGATGAAGCGCAGGATCTTTCTGTTGTCAGCTTGCGAATTCTGATGCATATGTTGGATGATCCAGGTTTTGTGATGCTTTGCCTCGATGGGGGGCAATCCATTTATAGCAAATCTCCGGTAGGGACAAATGTGCATAAGAATTTTCGATTCAATAGAGCTAATAGTCACACACTGAAAAACTCTTATCGTATGACTCGCCAGATCCTGACTGCGTTGGCACCGCTGAGAAATGAAACCATGAGTCGCCCAGAGGACAGAACGGGCTTGTCTGACGCAGTTGTTGAAGGTGACAAACCGAGCTTGATCAAGCGACCATTGGAGGAACACCCTGAAGTTGTTGTTGAAATTGTGATGGACCAAGTCACTTCCGGCGTTAACGCCAACCAGATTGGCATTATCACGAAAGACTGGGACTCGGCAGCAAAATACTGCCGACTGTTAAATGCGGAAGGCCTTCAGGCTGAAGTGTTTAATAAACAACAGGGGCTGGTTCTGAGAGATGGATGCGTAAACATTATTACAGCGCACTCTGCCAAAGGGCTTGAGTTTCCCTTTGTCATTGTTCCGGATATTTCAAGTCACAGCTACCCGGACATCCGTAAAATCGATAATGCCAAAGATAAGGGCGACGAAGAAGAAGTACGTTTAATGGAGCAGCGGTTACTCTATGTGGCATTATCCAGAGCCTGCCGAAAGCTCTGGGTCATTGAAGACACTGATAATCCTTGTGAGTTTCTTGCCAGTACACATTCACAGCACTGGCAGGTTGGTGATTAGGTGTTTTTTAATCGGTTGGCCAGAACAGCTAACTGGTCATGCTGTTCTTTAATGCCATAAAGAGCCGATGATCTTATGATCTGGTTTAAGGCTTTCAGTTCTTCCATGATTTTGATGGTGCAGGCTTCAACCTCTGCACCATAGCGTGCAGCACACTCTTTCAACTGCCTGTTTTGAGCTTCCAGCCTTTCATAAGTGATTACCGTTGAGTCATCTGGCTCAGAAATATTGCTCAGGTGATTTTCCCAAGCTTCAGCATCACTGGGACAAACACCCATGGCGTCCATGTAATCAGTTAGATCTGACATAATTTACAACTTCTACGTAACCATTCGCTAAATCAATTATTCAAGCATAAATAGCCCTGCTCAGCTATCCTTGATAGATTCTTGAAATCATTAAGCCTGAATGCACTTCAGAACAATCCTGTACTCCTTTCAGCCTTGTTCAAGTCACTTTGACTAGGCAGGAGTTCATTGAACTCAAATGGCAGGTCAACCACTACCGGGGTCTGTGGAAACGGACCCGGGTTCGTGAGCAGGAATTACTGGACACCATTGCCTTGATGAAAAAGGATAATAAGGCTGAAGTCGATCAACTCAAGGCGACCATCAAAGAACGCGATTCTCAGCTGAGTCATATGAAACACATGGTCTTTGGCCGTTCTACTGAAAAGAAAAATCGCTCAAAACCCAGTCAGGAAAAGCAAAGCAAAAATACCACACGATAACCGACGACTCGTAAGCGTGGCCAGCAACCTGGTTCCCCAAGCCATGGTCGGAGAAAACATGAGAACGCCGGTGGTTGATCAGGGCGTTGACCTACCCGATAACGAGAAGTGTTGTGCCATCTGTCGCTTGCCCTTCGACCCGTTTCCTGGCTGTGATCATTGTGATGTTGTAGAAATTGAGGTCAGGCCACACAAGAGGCGTTACCATCGCAAGCGATATCGCAAGACTTGCCAATGTCCTGAAACACCCGCAATTATCACCGCCCCATCTCCAGCACGTTTGATTAACAGAGGAACATTGGGAGTTTCTGTCTGGGTTGATTTAATTATCAACAAATATGCTTTTGTTATTCCGGTTAACAGACAGCTTCAGTCGTACAAATAGCATGGGCTCGATCTGGCTGCAGGAACCACTACTTCGGGAATACAAACACTGCCTGCTCTCATAGAACCGGTCGTGGAAGCTTGCAGAGAGCGGGTTTGCCACAGTGATCGAATGCATGCCGATGAAACCCGATGGTTGCAGTGGTGTGATGATTCAGAGGGCAGCCAGAAACATTGGCTCTGGGTATTTGTTTCCGATGAGGCAGCCTACTTCAGCATCAGTAATAGTCGCGCTGTCTCTGTCCCTGAATCAGTTATTGGAGATAGCGAGGGAACCCTTGTCTGCGACCGGTATTCTGCCTACAAGAAACTGGCCAAAGACCATCCATTGATTGTTCTGGCCTTCTGCTGGGCTCATGTCAGGCGAGACTTTATTGCTGCCAGTCGTGGTGACCCGGATTTGGAAAAATGGAGCATTGCCTGGGTAGATAGAATTGCTCGTTTATATTATTTAAACGAGCAACGACTTCTTGTACGGGAAGACCCAAAGCAGTGGCCGACCCGCCAGTTGAGACTGGAAAAACATGTTGAACGCATAGCCTCTCAGCGAGATAAAGAACTGGTACGACCACGGCTGGCTGAAAAAGCGCAAAAGATACTTGAGAGCCTTGTGAACCATTGGGAAGGGCTCTGCCGGTTTATTCAAAATCCGGAAATTCCGATGGATAACAATATTGCTGAACAGACGTTGCGAGGTCTCGTGGTTGGCCGGAAAAACTACTACGGCAGCGGGAGCGACTGGAGTATGGAGCTGGCGGCCTGGTTCTTTACGGTGCTGACAAGCCTGAAGATCTGGAAGATCAATCAGAAGCTGTGGTTGAAGGGCTATCTTGAGGCTTGCATTGCTAATGACCGGAAGCCACCAGAAGATTTAAGCCAGTGGCTACCTTGGCAGATGGATGAAAGTCGTCTCAAAGAATTGCGAATCCATGACCCACCTGGCTGAAAAAAGCTCATCCAAATCCGTAGCCCTTATAAGGCAGGTATTCCTTACCAGTCTGGTAAGCTGGTTTGGTGGGTTCACTGAATAGTTACCGTAAAATTTTGCAGGCTGGGGGCCTCAACGGTGGCACCGTCCAGCATAATTTGGTCAACGGAACCATCGTTGATAACGTTACCACCGTCGGTGGCACCTTCATTCAGCCGAATGGTGTCGTTGATCTCACAACCCACCGTATTATGAATATCCCTATCTGATATTGAATGCATGAAACAAACTTAAGAAATATCGTTTCCGTTCTCGTAGCCTGTTTGATTTTTGGCTGTGAGACTCGCCAGCAAATTCCTGAAGTCAGCCCGGATGCGTTTCGCCAGGGGTTGATTGCCACCATTTATGATCAGTTCTATTGGCCGGTTTACACCCTGGCTCCGTCACAGCCGTTGAGCGACACATTACGCATCTATATTGAAGGGGATGGCCGGGCATGGTTGAGATCTAACCGTCCATCCTTGGATCCTACGCCGACGAATCGACTGGTTCATCACTTGATGCTGAAAGATGCATCACCGGATATTGCTTATCTCGGACAACCTTGCCAGTACAAGATGAATGGCCACTGCAATAGCAGGGTATGGACGTTTGGGCGTTACAGCAAAAAGGTGGTTGAGACTATGAACTCTGTGGTGTCATCCCTTAAAGAAAACGGCGGTTACCGTCAGCTTGAACTGATCGGTTACTCCGGAGGCGGAAGCATTGCTCTACTGCTGGCCGCTAACAGGAACGATGTGATTTCTGTCAGAACCGTAGCGGGTAATCTTGCTCCCCGCTACCTTAATCACTATCACGGTGTTTCAGACATGCCGACAGCTCTGAATCCTGAGTCTTTTAGCAGTCATTTATCCGATATCCCCCAAATTCATTTTGTCGGGTCCAGAGATGATATTGTTCCTGTTGAGGTCAGTCAGCATTATGCCCGGACATTGGCAGATCAATCCTGCATTAATATCCTTCAGATAGAAGCGGATCATCTGATCGGCTGGATCAGGCAGTGGCCAGAACTTTTAAGCACACCGCCTGAGTGTATCCGCTAAGAACTCTGTTACAGAAACCTTTCCAGAGTACTCATCAGATTTTTTACTTTAGTTATGGACTCCTGGTATTCCGATTCACAGTCAGAGTCAGCAACAATCGCCCCACCTCCCCAGCAGTGTAATTCGCCATCTTTGGCCAGAATCGTCCGTATGGTGATACTGGTATCCATATTGCCATCACAGCTGATATAGCCGATGGAGCCACAGTAAACAGTGCGGGCTACCGGTTCCAGCTCCCTGATAATCTCCATGGATCGTATTTTTGGCGCTCCGGTAATCGAACCGCCGGGGAATGTGCTTCCCAGCAGGTTAAATGCATCATAATCGTCCATCAGTTGGCCTTTCACTGTACTGACCAGGTGATGCACGTTGGCATAACTTTCCAGGGCAAATAATCGGGGTACTGACACGGTACCTGTCTTGCAGACCTTACCAAGATCGTTTCTCAGCAGATCGACAATCATCAGGTTTTCCGATTGATCCTTCTGGCTATGTTGTAGCTCCTCAGCAATGGCACGGTCTTCTTCAGGAGAGTGGCCCCTGGGACGGGTACCCTTGATGGGCTTGGTGGCAACATGACCGTTTTTCAGCCGGATAAACTGCTCCGGAGAATGGCTGAGAATGCTCAGGTCAGGACGCGAAATAAACGCAGAGTAGGGCGCTTTGGTGATGGTTCTGAGCTTTTTAAATGCTTCCCAGGAATCGCCGCTATAGGGCGCAGTAAAACGCTGGGTAAGATTCACCTCATAGCAATCTCCCGCCACAATATAGTCCTGAATTTGCTGAAATGCACACTGGTATTCAGCCGGGGTTTGTGTCGGGGTGAACCTGTCGAGCAGTTTGAATGGTGAACGGTCTGACTTCCTGACTTTATGGTCAATAGCTTGCAGAATTTCAGTTTTCAATGATTCGGGTATATCAGGATGAAACACCAGACAGGCCCGTCGTTCCTTATGATCACAGATCAGCGCCCACTGATAGAGCCCGACGGACATCAGCGGTGTTGAACTGTCTCGATGGGCTATTCGGTCCGGCTCAAGGTGTTCACACAGTTCATATCCCCAGTAACCAACCATGCCACCAACAAAAGGCAAGCCGACATTGTCGACTTTGCTCATGGCATTAAGCCGTTTTGGCAATGGCGAAAAAGGTTCAGCTCCAGAAACAGTTTCTGTTTTTTGTTGAATAAGATCTTCAATCATCAAATCACCTTCCGGGGTGAAGGTGAAGTGCATTTCTGGAGCTGCAGTCATAATGTCATAACGGCTGGAATGATCTTTATAGACTGCCTGCTTTCCATCGAATACCGAGCTATCCAGAAAACAGGGATAAGGGAGGTGAATAAAATGTTCAAAGTAGAGACTGGTATCGTCTTTATATTCCAGTTCCAGAATTGTCAGCGTCTTCATACAGGTGTCCGAACAAAACAGTCGGCATTTTAACTGGAGCCGGGGCACTATGCCATCGTCTACAATCCACGAACCAGCCATCAAGTGCTAATTATCATCAGATATTGCGATCGCGATGGTTAGCTGTATAACTTCCCTGAGAACAATTGCACTTAAAACCGTAGATAGTATCTCAACTGATAAAGTAACCATCAACCCCGGCAGCCTTGATGTAGTAGCAGTAACATCAAAGCCGATGGGGACATCATCTCATCTCTCAGTCGGGAGTGTTTGAAGATGTAGAATTAGGATTAGAAGATGTTGGCACTATAGTAGTTGATGGAGATAGCGAGAGAGATTGTTTAGTACTTGCCAAGGGTTTATGGGGGATTGTTGTGCTGGCGGAAGGCTGCTGGGGGGCGTTGTTGGAAGTTGTAGGTGGTGTTGTTCCCTGAGGATAAGTGCGTGCTGGCGACGTAGCTGTTTGAGGTGCCCAGGGAGTGCTTGGAGTAGTTACTTCGGTATTAGGGGGGCATGATATGCATCTGGTTATAAATGACTCGGGGGTGCTGCTGACAGTTCTAGTTGGAGCCCCACGGGTATCGAAACCCTGAGTATTTCCAAGTCCAGACACGGACGTACTGGCACTTAATTGCTTACCGCCCGTCAATCGAAGCCCTAGCCCTAATGCCACGCCTCCGATAATGACCACACCGAGACCAATAACGCAACACCTTCCATTGCTGGTATTAACAGATCCTTCTGTATTTTCACTTGATGCTTTTTGATCCTCGTTTAGAGGTTGCATAGGTATTGATGCATAAGATGCATTTTTTATCGTTGTATCCAAGATATGACTCCTTAGCGTTAATTAGAGTTAATTAGAGTTAACTTCAGTTCCGTGCGATCAACAAGGAACACTCAAACAGTTTTCAGTCTGACTCTTCTCGCCGTTACCGGCCATCAAGAGCAGAGTGTGTTGAAACTCTCCTGCGGCGCAAGCATAGCCTTTTATTTCAACACAATGCAGCTTTTCTGAGATGTTTTTTGAATAAGCGATTGTGATCTATATGTCACTGATTTAGTTATATGTTGTTTTCAATGCAGGTAGAAGTGCTGAGTAAAGTTCGGTATAAATATCTCGGTTTAAAATATTGTCAAACATGTTCTTTGGTGTCTATGACGTCGACAGGGTCCGCAACATAGATAATGCTGTTGTTAACACTCTTTATATCAAGAATTAAGAATCAGAGGTAACGCCATGAATCAAAAGAATAATGCCTTGAGTCGATTGATCGCTGAGCAGGGCATTGTCACCGCTCCCGGTGTTTACGATGGTATTTCGGCCCGGCTCGGTGAAGAAGCCGGTTTCTCAGCGTTATACGCCAGTGGTGGTGCCATTGCCCGCAGCACCGGTGTGCCTGATATTGGTCTGCTGACACTGACGGAAGTGGTTGACCGGGTTCGTCAGATCGTGGCAGCCACCTCTCTGCCAGTCATTGCGGATGCGGATACCGGTTTTGGCAATGAGGTGAATGTCAAACGCACTGTGGAGCTTTTTGCCAATGCGGGCGTCAGTGCTTTTCATCTGGAAGACCAGGAGTTTCCCAAGCGCTGCGGGCATCTGGACGGCAAGTCTCTGGTATCTGTTGACGAGATGTGTAAGAAAGTCTCGGTGGCCAGAAAGTATGCCGACGATGTCACCGTGATTGCCCGTACTGATGCTATTGCCGTTACCGGTTTTGACGATGCTTTGGATCGTGCCAGGGCTTATGTCGAAGCAGGGGCGGATATGCTGTTTGTTGAGGCACCACAGACCATTGGGCAGATTGAAGCCATTGCCAAACAGGCTCCCGGTCCCAAGCTGATTAATATGTTCTACAGCGGTAAAACACCACTGGTACCTACTGAAGACCTGAAAGCGATGGGCTATCAGCTGATCATTATTCCTTCTGACCTGCAGCGGGCTGCAGTGACCGCGATGCGGGAAGTATTGGAGGTGATCAGGCGTGACGGTAACAGTGGCGCTATCGCCGATGGCATGATGACCTTCCAGGAGCGTGAACAGCTGGTGAGAACCAAAGAGTTCCTTAACCCATAAAACGAAATAAAAAAAACGGAGAAGTATTATGTCGACGAACTCTGGGACAGAAAAAAAATCGAACTCTGGGGCTGAAAAAAAAATAAGTGGTGCTGGTCTGCGTGGTCAGTCAGCCGGTGAAACCGCGCTCTGTACCGTTGGCAAAACCGGTTCGGGCCTCACTTACCGTGGTTACGATATCAAAGAGCTGGCCGACAATGCCCAGTTTGAAGAAGTCGCGTATCTTCTGCTTTATGGCAAACTGCCAAACCAGGCTGAACTGGACGCCTACAAAACCAGACTGAAAGGCCTTCGCTCTCTGCCCGATGCTCTGAAAACGGTACTCGAACAGATTCCTGCGGAAGCTCACCCAATGGATGTAATGCGTACCGGTTGTTCAATGCTGGGTAACCTGGAAACCGAACAGGATTTCTCACAGCAGAACGATCATATTGACCGCATGCTGGCCATTTTCCCCGGCATGATCAACTACTGGTACAACTTCAGCCACAACGGTGTTCGGGTCGATGTTGATACCGATGCTGACTCCATCGCCGAGCAGTTTCTCTGGACTCTGCACAACAAAAAGCCTGAGCCACTCCATGTTCAGGTGATGCACGCTTCCCTGGTGCTTTATGCCGAGCATGAGTTCAATGCTTCAACCTTTACCGGTCGTGTTTGTGCTTCCACCCTTTCTGATATTCACAGTTGTGTGACCGGTGCCATCGGCTCACTGCGTGGCCCGCTCCACGGTGGCGCTAACGAAGCGGCTATGGCAATGATCGAGAACTGGCGCTCCCCAGAGGAGGCCGAAGAGAAGATCATGGGCATGCTGGCCCGCAAGGATAAGATTATGGGCTTTGGCCATGCCATTTATCGTGAGTCTGATCCCCGTAATGCCATCATCAAACAGTGGTCGCGGAAGTTGTCTGAGCAGGTGGGCGATCAGTATCTGTATGCCGTTTCCGAGCGTGTTGAGGCGGTCATGTGGCGGGAGAAGAAGCTGTTCTGTAATGCCGACTTCTTCCACGCTTCGGCCTACAACTTTATGGGTATTCCTACCAGGTTGTTTACCCCGATCTTTGTTTGTTCGCGGGTGGCTGGCTGGACCGCTCACGTTATGGAGCAGCGTGCTAACAACCGCATTATCCGACCATCTGCCGACTACACCGGACCGGAAAGCGCAGAATGGGTGGCTATTGAAGATCGCGATTAACCACAAAGACCACCAGAGAAAAAAGCTGTCTTTGTGTTCTTTGTGGTCTGCGTAGTTTATAAAAACAAATTATTTGCCCGGTGGACGTTCGACGTATGAACACTGATTTTCGTAAACCCTTACCCGGCACCCAGCTGGACTATTATGATACCCGTGCAGCCGTGGAAGCGATTCAGCCGGGCACCTATAACACCTTACCCTATACCGCCAGAGTGCTGGCCGAGCAGCTGGTTCGCCGCTGTGACCCGGCTACTCTGACTGACTCCCTGAAGCAGATCATTGAGCGTAAGCGTGACCTGGATTTCCCCTGGTATCCGGCCCGTGTTGTCTGCCATGACATTCTTGGCCAGACCGCCCTGGTGGATCTTGCCGGATTGCGAGACGCTATCGCCGGGCAGGGCGGTGATCCTGCCAGAGTTAACCCGGTTGTGCCAACCCAGTTGATTGTTGACCACTCTCTGGCCGTTGAATATGGCGGTTTTGATCCGGAGGCATTGGCAAAGAACCGGGCTATTGAAGATCGTCGCAATGAAGACCGTTTCCACTTTATCGAGTGGAGCAAAACCGCCTTTGAGAATGTTGATGTGATTCCTGCGGGTAATGGCATCATGCATCAGATCAACCTGGAGAAAATGTCTCCGGTTATCCAGGCCCGCGATGGTGTCGCCTATCCTGATACCTGTGTCGGTACCGACAGCCATACGCCCCATGTCGATGCCCTTGGCGTTATCGCAATTGGTGTTGGTGGCCTGGAAGCGGAAACGGTGATGCTGGGTCGTCCTTCCATGATGCGCCTTCCTGATATCGTCGGTGTTGAGCTGACAGGGCAGCGTCAGCCGGGCATTACCGCCACCGACATCGTACTGGCCCTGACTGAATTCCTGAGAAATGAGCGAGTGGTTTCATCTTATTTGGAGTTCTTTGGCGAGGGGGCTGCCAATCTTACCATTGGTGATCGTGCCACCATTGCCAATATGACCCCGGAGTTTGGTGCTTCCGCCGGGATGTTCTATATCGATGAACAGACCATTGATTATCTTAAGTTGACCGGTCGGGAGCCTGAACAGGTGGCCCTGGTGGAGAATTACGCCAAAACCACCGGACTGTGGGCTGATGATCTGAAAACCGCTGACTATGAGAGGGTGCTGACCTTTGATCTCTCTGCGGTTTGCCGGAATATGGCAGGGCCATCCAACCCACACCGTCGTTTGCCGACCTCTGAGCTGGCAAGTCGTGGCGTTGCGGGGCCTTATAAAAAAGAAGATGAGCAAGAAGGCTTAATGCCCGATGGTGCCATCATCATTGCGGCTATCACCAGCTGTACCAATACCAGTAATCCCCGTAACGTGGTTGCCGCCGGTCTGGTGGCCCGAAAGGCTAATGAGCTGGGGCTTGTCCGGAAACCCTGGGTGAAGTCATCTTTCGCACCAGGTTCCAAAGTCGCCAGGCTCTATCTTGAGGAAGCAGGTCTTCTTTCTGAAATGGAGAAACTGGGCTTTGGCATTGTCGCCTACGCCTGTACCACCTGTAACGGTATGAGTGGGGCTCTTGATCCGGAAATTCAACAGGAAGTCATAGATCGGGATCTTTATGCAACGGCCGTTCTCTCTGGCAACCGTAACTTTGATGGACGGATTCATCCCTACGCCAGGCAGGCCTTCCTCGCCTCGCCACCGTTGGTGGTGGCTTATGCGATTGCCGGTACGGTGCGCTTTGATATTGAAAAGGATGCATTGGGTACTGATCAGGATGGCAACCCCATCACCTTGAAAGACATCTGGCCCAGCGATGAAGAGATTGACGCCATTGTTGCTGAATCCGTAAAACCAGAGCAGTTTAACCAGGTTTATATTCCCATGTTTGATCTGGGCAAGGCGGAGCAGGCCGAAAGTCCTCTCTACCACTGGCGCTCCATGAGTACCTACATTCGCCGTCCTCCCTATTGGGAAGGGGCTCTGGCTGGTGAGCGCACCCTGAAAGGCATGCGCCCTCTGGCGATTCTGGGCGATAACATCACCACCGATCACCTGTCGCCTTCCAATGCGATTCTGGCCAGCAGTGCGGCGGGGGAATATCTGGCGAAAATGGGGCTGCCGGAAGAAGACTTTAACTCCTATGCCACCCACCGTGGTGACCATCTGACCGCGCAACGGGCCACCTTTGCCAACCCAAAGCTGCTCAATGAGATGTGTCTGGATGCTAATGGCGAAGTCAGGCAGGGCTCTTTGGCCAGAATTGAGCCCGAAGGCAAAGAAACACGGATGTGGGAAGCCATTGAGACCTATATGGAGCGTCGCCAGCCGCTGATTATTGTAGCCGGTGCGGATTATGGGCAGGGATCATCCCGTGACTGGGCTGCCAAAGGGGTTCGGCTTGCCGGTGTGGAGGCCATTGTGGCAGAAGGGTTCGAGCGTATTCACCGGACTAACCTGGTGGGTATGGGTGTGCTGCCTCTGGAATTCAAGGCTGGCACAACCCGCAAGACACTGGGTCTTGATGGCAGCGAAACCTACGATGTTATCGGTGAGCGGACGCCCGGAGCAACACTGAGCCTGTTGATTCACCGTACCAGCGGAGAAGCTGTTGAGGTCCCGGTAACCTGTCGCCTGGATACCGCTGAAGAAGTATCCGTATACGATGCCGGTGGTGTACTGCAACGTTTTGCCAGGGACTTCCTGGAATCCGAAGCAGCTGCCTGACGGCTCTCACGCTGGCCCTTGATCAGGGCCAGCACAACAATCCTATAACAGAAGGAGCTGTTCTCCATGGCTCATCCTCCACAAATCAAGGTTCCTGCTACTTATATGCGAGGCGGAACCAGCAAGGGCGTTTTTTTTAATCTCACCGATCTTCCGCCAGCTGCACAGGTTCCGGGTAAGGCCCGTGATGCTCTGCTTCTTCGAGTGATTGGCAGTCCGGACCCCTATGGTAAGCAGATTGATGGTATGGGGGGTGCCACGTCCAGTACCAGCAAAACGGTGATCCTGTCGCAAAGCAGTCAGCCTGACCATGATGTCGATTATCTCTTTGGTCAGGTAGCCATTGATCAACCTGTCGTGGACTGGAGTGGTAACTGCGGCAACCTGACGGCGGCTGTCGGGGCCTTTGCCATCACCAGCGGTCTGGTTGATAAGCAACGGATACCCGACAATGGCATCGCAACGGTAAGGATCTGGCAGGCCAATATCAAAAAAACCATTATTGCCCATGTGCCAATGACCAATGGTGCGGTTCAGGAAACGGGTGATTTTGTCCTGGACGGTGTGACTTTCCCGGCGGCCGAGGTTCAGGTTGAGTTTCTCGATCCTGCTGATGGTGAAGGTGCCATGTTCCCGACAGGCCACCTGGTGGATGATCTTGAAGTACCCGGCGTTGGGACGTTAAAGGCAACCCTGATCAATGCCGGCATTCCCACCATTTTTATCAATGCAGCAGACATTGGTTACCAGGGGACTGAACTACAGGAAGTGATCAACGGCGATAAGCAGGCACTGGCCATGTTTGAGAACATTCGGGCTTATGGCGCACTGCAGATGGGGTTGATCAGCAGCCTGGAAGAAGCCGCAACCCGACAGCATACGCCGAAAGTTGCTTTTGTTGCTGAACCGAAAAGTTACCTCTCATCCAGCGGCAAGGAGGTCTCTGAAGATGAGATCGACCTGCTGGTCAGGGCACTCTCCATGGGTAAACTGCATCATGCCATGATGGGCACCGCTGCCGTGGCCATTGGCACTGCGGCCGCCATTCCGGGCACCCTGGTTAACCTCGCTGCCGGTGGTGGTGAACGAAACCCGGTCCGTTTTGGCCACCCCTCGGGTACCTTGAAAGTGGGGGCAGAAGCAGTGCTGAATAATGGGCAATGGTCAGTGACCAAAGCCATTATGAGCCGCAGTGCCAGGGTTTTGATGGAGGGCTGGGTTTGTTTGCCCGTCCAATGAAACTGCGGGGAAATCAGTTCTAGTGCATGGTTTCAATGAGTTTGAAGTGTACAATCTCCGTTCACCCTGAGCGGAGTCGAAGGGTGCTTGGCACGATCTATCAGAGTCCGGAGTTTCCGCCCTTCGACAGGCTCAGGACGAACGGAGTGCGGAGACACGACAACCCGTCAAACTCATTGAAACCATGTACTAGCGCAGAAAAGCGTTAACATTGGTCCGGGACGATCCTCCAGAAAGAAAAAAAACTTTGTATTCTGACACCATTGCCACCGCGATCACTTTCGATCTGTATGCTGCGGCTGCACGGGCTAAAACAAAATGCATGAATTCTGTGTTCTGATGGCAACCGGTCCTTTTCCTGCCAGATCCCGTCTGCGTTCACCCCCAGCAAAATCAGGTGGTCGGTTTCGGTTTCAAGGGGTGGTACAACGGCAAGCAGGCAGCTCTCATTATTAAAACACCCATCCCTGATGGAAAATTCGATACGTTGACTGATCCACTCACCAGAAGGTTGGCGTTGGTGGATATCGGTATGGGCTGACGGTTCATTACAGACAATGGTGCCACCGTCAGGACTGACTCTGGTCAGAGATCCAGCCGAAAATGTTTGGGCTTTGCCCCAGGTTCCGGACACCGCCTTGCGCCAGACTGATATATTACGCCAGTTTATGCTGATAAATTCATCCGGGTGCACAGAAAAATGAACACTGCCTTTACCGCAATGGGGCTGCTCCTGAACAGCGGGAAGCCATTGATCCTCACTGTTTAATTCCCAGATTTCAACACCGTCATCGGTGGTGATAATCAGCAGCCGACCATCGGGACCAAAAGCAGGTTCCAGGGGGTAATACGTTGTCGGAGGCTCACAGGTTTTGACAATTCTCTGCTTTTCACGCCATTTTCCGTGCGGACCAAGGGATGCGATGACGACAAAGAAATTATCTCGATGAGCATCAACACCAGCATTATCAAACCATGTGACAAAATGCTGATTATCCGGGCTGAATAGTACCTCGAGTTCAAACTCATCTTCAGACTCACTACCAGCACCGGTGATTAAGTTCATGTCAATATCCGTGTCTGTAACAATGATTTTACCGGTTTGTGACCAGGCTCCATCGTCTGACTTGCCCATTAGCGCGATGTATGAACCGTCCCAAAGCGCGACATGACGGCTGTCACCACTGAACAACAAGTTACGAATACGGGTTGTAATGCTGCCTTTATTAACCCACTGACCTTCCGCTTCCCGACCCAGAATGGCAACTTCACGCAACTGGTACGCACAGACCAGTGCGCTGGCATCCGGTGACAGATAGAAGTCATTCATAGGATACAGATAAACGTCATTCTTCAATATTGTCCTGATTTGAGGAAACACCTCACCGATGGTCAATTGCTGTTGCTCAACCCAGGAATCATCGTGACATTCATAAACGGACAATAAGTGGTCTTTGCCGATGTTTTTGTTGTGCGGTGGTTCTCCCACCAGGCTTTTCGACACCTTCTGTGGGATAAATAAAATATGGTTAGCGCGTTGCTGATCAAAATAGCAAATTTCATTGGATTTGATTTCAGCCGATCGGCACCAGTGACCATGACGATCCGGAGTCAGAATATCAATGAACCCATCCACTCTGGTTGCGGCAATGATGCACAGCTCAAGATCATGATAATGCCTGTCATAGCTATCCATATTCAAACTGCCAACGGGTTTCAGGGTAAGTGCCTTTGCATCAATAATCTGCTGGCGTACATGCCGGGTATAACAGGCATAAAAGGCCGGGCTCAGCTGCACAGGGAAGTGGCGCCTGGAAAATATCGATAACGTCCTGAGGTACTGAAGGAGTTGCCGGTTAGAATGAATGATTGTCTGACACGAATTCTGTTTGTCCTTTGGTAAGGAGAGGAAGTAGCGGACTTCTTCCAGTCCGCAGGCCACCAATCGGCTGGCCACTGCCTTGCATGTTTGGGCGAACGCGCTTATATCTTCAATTGATAAATAGCTGGTGATGTTCTCGAATGGTAACGTCGGCAAGGTAACCCACCAGCGATGGAAGCAGACAGGATCCCGGACTATTTCAGGCCTGATTTCATTACCCACTGCCTGAGTAACAGCAGTCTCAGTATTTAACGGTTTGGCAAGCGGCAATTAATCCCCTCCCATATCCGGGCAAGAGGCCGTATTTATCCTGGCGCATATTGCCCGTTTAGAAGCCTGGTCCGGGAGCTGGCGAATACATCAATGATGACGCATTGACCGATCTCGTTCGGAAGACTGCAAATTGTTGTCAGTTCCGCACCCGGATATACCTTCGATCCGAAGTATAGAGGGTGAATTATGTCTCGCAGTAACAATTCCCGGCCGCAAGAGATGATAAATGCCAACAAAGCGATCATGAGAGATTTAACTCACAAAGAGGTCAGGGCTCCTAAGGCCAGTAGCTTGACGATCACGGCATTCAGAGCAACCAATGGATTTACGCCATATTGAACGCCAAGGTCTGGCTGGTTATCCCATGTAACAAAACCAACGTTGGGAATCAGCTCACGACGTTTCAATATACTGAAATCAGCAATATTGGTACTTTCTGAACAACCCGGATATATGGATTTCGGAATTATGTTTTGTTTTATATCGTTAATGAATCTGGCGTCATGACCACACCAGTAGATGACCTCTCTGACAGCCTGTGACAGCAGCTCATTTTCATCCATGGCCTGATTCACGCACTCTTCTGTGAATTGGGGAAAGGCCTTGTGAAACAGCGTGGTCAGAATTGTCTTTATTTTACGCTCATGATTCAGCATGGACTCCCTGTCGTCAGGATCGAACTGTTGTTGAAAACAGCGGGCATATTGCAATACCAGTCCCTGGGCATTGTTGGCCAGTTCTGAAAATGCCACCTTGGCCCGGTCCTCTGATTGTTCAAAATCAAGAAACTTCTGACATCTTTTGGAGAAAAAGTAATCTTCACCCAGCTCAATCATACTTTTCGTATCACCCGCATTTCGTATGCCTGCGGGACCTGCACTGGGATGTTCTGACGCTTTTTTCCACTGAAGCATCATCCCCTCGAAAGGGGCATCCACATAAGATGAAAGGACATGGTGTTTTCTGCTAGTCATGGAATCACGGTCTGCTGTTATTACTGCTGGAGCATACAATCCGCAACTGAATAAAACACCGCAATCATGGGCAAAGTTACAGAGTCCCGCGAAAATCTGATCCGCCTGTGTTACGGGATCGAGATCGCAGGGGTATAAATGAAAAGGTGAATCTTTGGTTGATTTCAGGTGAAGGCAATAACCTGCCTTGCCTTCAATATCGCGACACTTCTCCCCGGATTTTGACCTTTTGGCTGGAGGCGTAACTGTTGTCGAATCAATTGGCGCATTGCTCCAGTGATATCTGCCGACAACTTGGGGAATCGAGCTTTTCAAGCCATACTGACTGGCTATGGATGCCAACAGGCTGATTTTATTACCCGTTTTTGCCAGCTCTTCCGGTTTTTCCGTATCGCTGAGAAACTCCAGGTAATCCCAGCCATCATCCGTACGCTGAATGGCAAACGTACGTCCGTGCACCTCGGTAGATTCTCCCGTTAATGATACTGTCGGGGGCGGCGCTGTCCACTGTTGCGGATTGCCCGGTTTTTTCCAGTCATTATCAAACTGATTTTCCGGTGGTTGATAATCTTTATCCAGTGATAGCAACAACTGCCAAATGTTAGGACTTTCCAAATTATTAAGGGGGTAAACAGTCTGGCGAAATAAGGTTTCCCGCTGTTTTGCACAATCAGGATCAGTTAACCAGTGATTCAGCACATGTATTCGATGGCCGGGAGGGGCAAGGCGTAGAAATGATTCAATGATGTCAAAATGTAATGTTGTGACGACTTTGCTATAGGCTACCAGTAGCTCATCTGATGCTGAGTAGGCCAGTCGCTCATCTATTGGAACCTGACTATGTGGATCCGGCCACAGATCCGGGCGATAACTTTTTTGGCGAGTGGTAAAGGCTGCCTCTTCCTTCCGGTATTCCGGCTCCATTCGAACCAGTGACAGGCCATCGATCAACAGCCAGTCCATGAATTTCATAAAATCATCAGGATGGGTAAGGCCATTACAGCATTTAGCCCTGCTGATCAGGATGTTCCATGCCTCACAATAACGAGGATCTTTCTGTAAAAGCCCCGTAATGTTGGTAGAAATAGTATCATCCAATACCGTAAAAATTTTTGTCGCCCACAGGCTTACATCGCCCAGACGCAAATGTTTGGTATGATCCGGGCCTGACCATTTTTTCGATTCATGATTTCCCTCCTGGTAAATGGACGCTTGCTTCATGGCAAGATGGATAAACGAATGTCCTTTCTTATTGGGAAAAATTGTATCCTTGTACCACTGTAGCCCATCATTATCGGGCAAGGTCCATAAAAATGGAGCTACCCGATTTACTGTATTGATAAATAATCGTTCATTGGTCAATCCAGCCTCTTTGGCCATAAGAAAAGGAGAATTTTTTAAATTAACGGATGCTTCCTTAAACGGCTTGCTGGCGACGGTAATACCCATTCCACATAATAATTCGGTAGATTGATGCAGTCCTCCCAAAAGAGCTGTCATTGCCATCACTTGCTGTTCACGCTGAGAAAATGAACAAATAAGGGTACGGGCTTTATCCGGTGATTGTTGTGCAATGGCTTCAAGAACAAAAAGCAATATTATGCTGTCTTTGTATCTATAAATCTCGCGAAGATTTGAAGTTCGGTGGTTGCTGAACTTATGCCTAAATAAGTCTTCAATCATATCTCTGGCATTACATTTTTGACGGAGGTAATTGAAGAACACCATTAACCTTGTATGTGAAACGGTTGGTATTGATTTAGCGATTGTTTCCTGAAACAGTCCATCATTCATGCGTCGAGTTAAAATCGTCTGGGTAAGAACGTCAAATTGAGGGTCCGCACCAGCGAAAATAGCCTTAACAAATAATAGGTCCGGGCAATACGGGTTGCAGTTGTCTACCAGTTTCATCATTGTATCAAAAGGGAGGTAAACGATAGATTCAGGATTCGGATCCATCCAGGCAGGGCCGTTAATGATGGGAAACCCTTGTTCAATAATATAGGTCAGTACTTTCAGGTTGCTGGTGTTGATCCCTGCCCAAATAGCGATATCCCGAAGTACTCCTTGAATGCCATCCGCTATTATTTTTCTTAATTGAATATCCTTTGAGTAAAAACGTTTACCCACAAGGATTAAGTCCTCATCAATGTATTGCCAGATATTTCTTTTAAGGTTATAGACTTTACCCCTTAAACTGACACCGACGTGTAATTCATCAAGCTGTTGAACAAGTTTCTTCAATTCTTCCTTAACATATTGTTTTTCAACATCTTTTAAGGTGAGCAATGCCTGCAAACCCGTTTGGTTTACCAAGTGAAGGCCAGCGCTGGAAGTCACATTCTGACTGCCTTCGGTGCTTCCTGTAGAACTTCCTGTAAAGCTTCCAGTAGCTTTCGGACCACAAGGTTCAGAATGACTGACTTTGCTGCCAGTAAGGGTAAACAACCTGTTAGAACCTGCTGCACTGGTTTCAGATTCTCCAGTGTTGTCGGAGCCAGAATTGACAGGGTTGAGGTGTACCTCCTTGTCTTCAGTTTGTCGCACTGTCAGAGATTTATAATTTCCTGTCTCGTCGCAACAGCTGGCTTCTGAAGTTAAGTCTGATGCATTAGTCGTATCGGTTTTTATGCCTGTTACATCCACGTTTTCTTCCTCTTGTCAAAGATGCCTTTCCAACCATTCGACAAGGGGAAGGAAAAAAAATTCAATTCCGCGGGCCACAAGGAAAAAATAACTGTTATGCAACAATTTAATAAAGGGCAGTCCTCAGGGCCTGATGAATTTTGAATGATGGTTATTTCAGCCTTCTTGTCAGATTGGCCTGATCCATGATCCGTGTTGCAATCTCTTCGACAGAAAATTCAGTGGTATCGATATAGCTGATCTGCTCCTGGTTATAGATCTGTTCAACCATCTGTATTTCATATTGACATTGCCTGACTGATGAGTAGCGGCTGTTTGGACGGCGCTCATTTCTGATGCCTGAGAGCCGGGCCGGATTGATGGTCAAACCAAAAAGACGTTCTTTGTGCGGGCGAAGAAAATCAGGCAGCTTGATGCCCTTATCAAAATCATCCTCGGTAATGGGGTAATTGGCGGCATAGATACCAAACTGTAAACCAAGATAGATGCAGGTGGGTGTTTTGCCCGAACGGGAGGCACCCAGCACGATAATATCGGCCTTTTCATAGTGTCGGATGCGGGCACCATCATCATTATCAAGGGCAAACTGCACCGCTTCGATGCGACGGTGATAGCTGGCACTGCTGGTTGTGGAACGCTTCTTGCCAACGGTATACAACGGGTGTGAGCCTAACTCCATCTCCAGGCCGGGAAGGAAGGTAGCAAAGAGGTCAATAATATAAGCCCCGCTGGTGTGCAGCAGTTTGCTGACCTCTTCATTCAACACCGTCATAAAGAGGATAGGTTGAATCACCTCATGCTGATGAGTCTCTTTAATCAGGGTCAGTGCCCGAACGGCTTTTTCGGGGGTATCAATATAGGGCAGGGTGTGGTGACGGAATGTAGGCCCCGAGAACTGGGCCAGCAGACTTTGGCCAAAGGATTCAGCGGTAATGCCAGTACCATCAGAGATAAAAAATACCGATCGCTCCATTTTATCGACTCCAGCAGCATAAATTCAGGGGGTAATAGCTTGAGATCACCTGTTTCTGGTACAGGTAGATCAAAATGATGTGATCCAAAGTAAAAAACTCTTCCAATCAATAACATTTTCAAACAAACTATACCGAAATCTTCCCGGTGAGGTAACCGGTGTCGTCTTATTGGCAGTACTATGACAGCTTTATTTATGGCCTTGGCAGAGTGGAACTCTGACAGCACGGTCGGTGAATTCTCAGCGGTGAAACCCATGGTAATCCTTTGGAGTACAGGCAGGAGAGTGGCTTGAACAGTTCATCTTTACCAGAGTTTGTTGTGGGCCTGGATGCCCTGGGCAATAGTGATGTGGAGAGGGTTGGTGGCAAGAACGCCTCGCTGGGAGAAATGCTCAGCCACCTTGGCAGGGCAGGGGTTCGTGTACCCGGTGGCTTTGCCACCACGGCAGAGGCCTATCGAGACTTTCTGGATGGCTCAGGGTTATATGATCGAATTCATACCCTGCTAGATGAACTGAATATTGATGATATTCAACAGCTCACCCGGGCGGGTGCCAATATTCGTCAATGGATTATGGATGAGCCATTTCGACCGGAATTTGAACAGGCCATTGTCAACAGCTACCGTGAACTCTGTGGTGATCAGGAGGATCTGGCTGTGGCAGTGCGGTCATCGGCAACGGCGGAAGACTTGCCCGATGCCTCCTTTGCCGGGCAGCAGGAAACCTTTCTGAATATCCGTGGTGCACAGAATGTTCTGCGAGCGGTTCGGGAAGTCTTTGCCTCTCTCTTTAATGATCGTGCCATTTCATACCGTGAGCATCAGGGCTTTGACCATCGGGATGTGGCGCTGTCGGCCGGAATTCAGCGGATGGTGCGCAGTGAAACTGGGGCTGCCGGGGTGATGTTTACTCTGGATACCGAGTCGGGTTTCCGCGATGCGGTATTTATCACCTCCTCCTATGGCCTGGGAGAGACCGTGGTTCAGGGGGCAGTAAACCCGGATGAATTTTATGTTTACAAGCCCGCACTTGAAGCAGGGCGCTCTGCCATTCTCAGGCGGAATATGGGCAGCAAGGCGATTCAGATGGTTTACGGTGATGCTCCAGAGACCGGAAGATCGGTGCAAACCGTGGACGTTGACCTTAAAAAGCGCCAGCAGTTCTCCATCAATGATGCCGATGTGCTGGAACTGGCCCGTCAGGCCATGGCCATTGAAGCCCATTACGGCCGACCCATGGACATCGAGTGGGCCAAAGATGGCGATGACCAGCAGCTCTATGTGGTTCAGGCCCGGCCTGAGACAGTACAAAGTCGAACTGAGTCCAGGACGCTGGAACGTTATCGCCTGTTGCAACAGGGTAATGTTCTGGCAGAAGGCCGCAGTATTGGCCAGCGCATTGGTCAGGGGCGTGTCTGTCTGGTGGATGATCTGGCGGATATGGACCGGGTTCAGGATGGCGATGTGCTGGTTACCGATATGACTGATCCGGACTGGGAGCCGGTTATGAAACGGGCTTCAGCCATTGTCACCAACCGGGGTGGGCGTACCTGTCACGCCGCTATTATCGCCCGAGAGCTGGGTATTCCAGCAGTGGTCGGGTGTGGTGACGCTACCCGCCGACTGAAAGATGGTCAGGCGGTAACGGTTTCCTGTGCCGAAGGGGATACCGGCTTTATTTATCAGGGTGAGTTGCCGTTTGAGCACCAGAAGAAAGATCTGGATCAAATGCCTGAGTTGCCCTTCAGGATTATGATGAATGTGGGGAATCCTGACCGGGCTTTCAGTTTCTCCCGACTGCCCAATTCGGGTGTGGGGCTTGCTCGACTGGAATTTATTATCAACAAGATGATCGGTGTTCATCCCAAGGCTTTGCTGAACTATCAAACTAATCCGGACAGCGTCCCCGATGCTGTCAGACAGCAGATTGATGAGCGAATGGCGGGCTACGGCAATCCTGTCGACTTTTACGTTGAAAAACTGGTTGAAGGCGTCGCTTCTATTGCTGCCGCTTTTGCCCCGGAAAAAGTTATTGTCCGACTCTCAGACTTCAAGTCTAACGAATATGCCAACCTGATTGGCGGCAAGATCTATGAGCCCCATGAAGAGAACCCGATGCTGGGCTTTCGTGGCGCTTCCCGCTATATCTCGGAATCCTTCAGGGACTGTTTTGAGCTTGAATGCCGGGCGATGAAGCGGGTCAGGGAGGAGTTCGGCCTGACCAATGTTGAATTGATGGTGCCATTCGTCCGAACGCCGGATGAAGCCCGTCAGGTCATCAACATTATGTCTGACTTTGGACTTCGTCGTGGTGAACATGGCCTGAAGATTATTATGATGTGCGAACTGCCATCCAATGCGCTGCTGGCTGATGAGTTCCTGGAATATTTTGATGGCTTCTCCATTGGTTCCAACGATATGACTCAGCTGGCCCTGGGGCTTGATCGGGATTCCGGCTTGATTGCTCACCTTTTTGATGAGCGTAATGCCGCCGTCAAGCAGTTGTTGTCCATGGCGATTCAGGCCTGTCGCCGACAGGGGAAATACATCGGTATTTGCGGCCAGGGGCCCAGTGATCATCCTGACTTTGCCCGCTGGTTGATGGAAGAGGGTATTAATACCGTTTCCCTGAACCCCGATTCGGTTCTGGAAACCTGGCTCTATCTGGCGGAATGACTTGATAGTCCCTGTGTAGGGTTGTGCAAAGATTGCCCTGGGGGGCTGACAGGAATCTTCCAGAGAAGTACTGTGTCCCCTTTGGGTACCCCCCCGGGGTTCTTTTTGCAGTGGATTATTAAATGACCACCATCGGGGCTAAAATCGGCCACTTTAACGGGATGATCCAGTTTTATCATCTCTCTTTCTGCCCATTTTCCATCATCACCGATACTCCAGAGTTGCACAAAGCCCGGCTTGTCATGATCTTTGTAATCTTTGCCAAAGATCAGGAAATGGTTCTCCCATTTATTAAACTGGGCGCATTTGATCAAATAGGGACCGGGTTTTGTCAATGCCTGTTGTGTCCATTTGCCCTTGTCGTCTCGCCCCATGATGCCGGCGGTACTGTCCTGGCTAACGGAAAATGCCAGACGGCCTGATCGGGAAAATTGGGCAACATCAATTGGTTTTTGATGCTTAACCTCCAGCTGCTCCAGCCATTCATCGTCTGTGTCAAGCCCCTGAATTTTCACAGTGCAATCATGACCGACGGTCAGTACACTGTCTTCCTTAAGATTGAAGTGAGCAATGATAATCCCTCCCTGATGACATGCCCGTGCTTTCTCAATCAGGTTACCTTCCCTGTCATCACCCCAAATGCAAGCGTAATTTGTTTCATTGCCATAGCTCAGGAGCTGTTTTTCTGAACGACTGAAGATAGCTCTGTCACTGCCGGGGTGCTCAAGGATTTGGGGTTTGTTCAGATTGCCTGAACCGCAATCCCAGATTTTAAAAGAGCCACCACCGAAGTCGGCCAGTACTTTGTACCCCGAGGTGCTGAAGGTGGCATTATCACAACTCGGGATCTCTATTTTTTCTACCCAGTCAACATTAGCGTTATAACCGGAAATTTTTGTTTTTCTGGCTAAATCACGGGTAAGTGCAAATGTCGCTGAGGGATTGAAGGAGGCTGAGCAAATACGGTTGGTCCCTCTAACGCCCTGGTTAATTTCTACGGGTTGCTCAGAATGATGGACCTCTCCGACCTGCGACCATTTGCCGTAGGCATCGTGAGCCAGAAAGAAAACCCGGTTATCCAGGAGGACAAGGGCATGGCTCTCATCCCAACTCAACTGACAATCAGAAATTACACGGTCGCAAGCCTTGACAAATACACGAGCAATACAGTTGCGCTGCTCATTAAGGTGCCAGATGGTCGCTTTTTCAACATTGTGAGTCATTAAAAAAGTATTCGTGGGGACGAAGTTCAGTGCTCTTGGCCCACATTGTCTGATCTTTACTGGCTGGTCTAGCAGAGTCCACCGGCTGCCATCCAATCGCAAAACATTGATGCTGCCGGCGCACTGATCGTAGGTCATAATCTTGTCCTGCACCGGGTTGAAGCTTGCCATCACTGGTTCGTAGCCATCTTCAAGTGGCGAGTGCTCAAGCACCCGCGACTCCACCCAATGGCCATCACTATTGAGTGTACTCACCTTGACCTTGCCATCCTCGCTGCAGCAAGTCAGAAGCGTGTTTTCCGACCGGTTAAGCTGGGGAATAATCTGCTGGGCCCCAACCCTGCTCCTGCTGTTCTCCAACCAGTTACCATCCGCGTCTTGTCGCCAGCTTACCAGGCTATGATCTTTCAAACTGTCGCAACCGCTGATGAAGAGGTGCTTACCCGAAGGGCTGAAGTAGGTTTGAACAATATAACAACTGAAGTGGGCCTTCTTTTGGAACGTAAGATAATTGGTCTGGCACTGGAAAATTTCACTCGTCGCCGGGTCAATATTGCCCGGCTCAATACGACTATCGCACTGTATCGTACTGATACCAGGCTGTTGCGATGTGCTGCCTGGTGATAAACGATTCGTGGACAAATGCAGCCCGACAATTTCCAGCTTACGATGCTCAATATCTATATCTATGCTGGTCGTCCATTCGGAGGGTAAATGCTGTTTCAGTCGTTTGAGCGATTGATCCTGACCCTGTTCAGAGGCTTCTCTGATACGTTTATTAAAGTTAGCCACTAACCCGGATATTGGCTTCAGGCCGTTAATTAACGCCTCTTCATCTTTTTTCAAGCCGCTTCCATCTAAACTTGTGAGACAACTCTGCGCTATTGGTTGCATGGTTACTCCTGCCTTATTGGTACATAGATGGTTAATTTATACGACCATTGATCATTAGCATCCTTTGGGTCTTGGTCTCATCCTGCTATTACCTGTCTAAACATTCAGGAACTGAGCTGTAGATTATTGAATTTGGCAAAAGTTCCTGCTCTAAGGTTTGTTTAAGTAGAACTGGCTATTTTTTCATGCTGAGAGGCTGGCAGGAATCTTCCAGAGTAGCGCGGTAGCACCTCTGGGTAAGGTGGCACTCCCGGAATTATTCTGGCAGTGGATCATTATATGATCACTATCAGGGCTGAATTTGGCAATTTCAACGGGATGAGCCAGTGTTATCAGTTCTTTTTCTGCCCATTTGCCATCATTACCAATGCTCCAGAATTGGACAAAACCCGACTTGTCATGATCTTTGTCACTGCAACCAAAAGTCAGAAAATGGTTATCCAATTTATTAAACAGAGCGCCCTGGATCACATAGCCATCATGCCTTGTTATGGCCTGTAGCGTCCATTCGCTATTATCGTCACGCCCCAGGATGCAGGCGGTGCCGTCCATGCTAACGGTAAAGGCAAGGCGACCGGAGATGGAAAAATCGGCAAAATCGATTCTTTTTTGATGTTGAACCATCAGCTGTCCCTGCCATTTGCCATCTCTGTCAAGCCATTGGACTTTCACAGTGCAATCACGGCTGATGCTCAGCACACTGTCCTCCTGACCATTGAAGCGAGCAAAGTTAATCCCCCTCTGATGACAGATCCTTGCTTTCTCAATCAGGTTACCGTCTTCGTCATCACCCCAAATGCAAGCGTAATTCGTCAGATTGCCAAAACTCAGGAGCAGATTCTCTGAGGGACTGAAACAGGCTCTGTCACTGCCGATGTGCTCAAGGGGCTGACCTTTGTCCAGACGGTTACCGCTATGGCAACCCCAGATTTTAAAAGAGCCTCTGCCGAGTCTGGCCAGTACTTTGCGCCCGGAGATGCTGAAGCTGACAAGATCACAACTCGGAATCTCTCTTTTTTCTACCCATGCACCATTATCGTCATGACCGGAAATTATACATTTCTTAGCTAAATCATGGGTCAGTGCATACTGCCCTGAGTTATTGAGGTAGGCTTTACAAATACGGTTGCAAACATTTTCGTTGCAGTGATTTACTATCTGCGCGGAATGACGAACCTCTCCGACCTGCGACCAGTGGCCGTCGACATCGCAAGCCAGGAAAAAAACCTGGTTGCCCCGGGGGAAGATAAGAGCGTGCTGCTCATCATCACTCATCTGGCAATCTTCAATTGAACTGTCGTAATTTTTTTCAAATTTATTCTCAAGGCAGTTGCTCTGATCATCACATCCCCAGATGGTCACTTTTGTGCCATTGTAAGTTATTAAATAATTATTCGTGGCATTGAATTCCGGTGCTGTTAGCCCAACTTGCCTGATATCCCCCAGCGGGTTTAGCAGGGTCCACTGGCTGTTACCATCCACGTGCAATACGTTGATTTTGCCGGTGAGCGGATTGCAGGACATAATCTTGTCCTGCAACGGACTGAATCTTGCCTTCACCTGCTCATCGCCATCTTCAAGTGGGGGGGGCTCAAGCACCCTCGTTTTTTTCCAATGGTCATAACTATTTAGCGTACTCACATTGAGATGGCCTTCAGGGGTGATACTCAAGAGCGTATTTTCTAACCGGTTGAGCTGGAAAAGAATCTCCTCGGAAGCTTCGACCTTACTCCTGCTCTTCTCCGACCAGTTGCCATCGGCACCTTGCCGACAGGTTACCGGGCTATGATCATTCAAACTGTCGCAACCACTGATCAAGAGGGTCTTTCCTGTCGGGCTGAAACAGGCATCAAGAATATAACCACCGAAGCTGGCCATCGTTATGAATTCAAGATTATTGGCCTGGCATTGAAAAATTTCACTCTTCGCTGGGGCAATATTGCCCGGTTCAATACGATTATCGCACTGTATCGTACTGATAGCAGTCTGTTGCGATGTGGTGCCTGGTGATAAACGATTCGTGGAAAGATGCAGCCCGACAATTTCCAGCTTACGATGCTCAATATCTATGCTGGTCGTCCATTCGGATGGTAAATGCTGTTTCAGTCGTTTGAACGATTGATCCTGACCCTGTTCAGAGGCTTCTCTGATACGTTTATTGTAGCTGGCCACTAACCCGGATATTGGCTTCAGGCCCTTTATTAACGCCTCTTCGTCTTTTTTCAAACCGCTTCCATCTACACTTCTGAGACTACTCTGCGCTATTGGTTGCATGATAACTCCTGCCTGATTGGCTCATAGATGGTTTATTTATACGACCATTGTTAAGTAGCACCTTCTGGATCCTTGTCCCATCCTGCTATTAACTGTCTGAGCATTCAGGAACTGAATTGTAGATTGCTGAGTCTGGTAAAAGTTCCTGCGCTGAGTTTTTGGTTCAGGTTGATAAAACCACTGGGAAAATGCCGAGCGATAGTGGGCATTGCACGTTTATGGTGTGGCATTTAATTGTGCAGAGAAGTAATCCGCATTTCACAGAGGAAAAGCTTTTCCCGGTGTTTTTTTTGGTTATCATGCCAGTATGAATTGTCATGGGAGAATAATAATGAGTTTTACCACCCCCGATTTGTGTGATGATTTCCCGGGAAGCCTTCAGGTCGTTGACCCGGGTTTTAACAGCTTTGGTGGCAGGGATATTTTTGGTGGCGAAATTGTCACCATTAAATGCCATGAAGATAATTCCAGAGTTCGGGAGCAGGTGTTCAGTGACGGTCACGGTAAAGTGCTGGTTGTTGATGGCGGCGGTTCCCTGAGAAGGGCCTTGTTGGGTGATATGCTGGCAGAACAGGCCGTAAGCAATGGCTGGCAGGGTATTATTGTTTATGGCTGTATTCGTGACGTTGAAGTGATTTCACAACTGCCGCTGGGGGTTCAGGCTCTTGCTGTACACCCGATGAAAACGGATAAAAAAGGGCAGGGAGAAGTCGATATTCCTGTTCGGTTTCATGGCGTGGACTTCATTCCCGGCCATTTCCTGTATGCCGATTTGAACGGGATTGTCGTTTCTGCTGAACGACTGGTTTGATGCCTGGTCCTGTTTCTTTCGATCCTGGCATTGTGGAAGCAGGGCAATCCCAGTCCTTCATAAATAACGAATCTTTCTATAATAAGTCACTGTTTCACAAGCATTTTCATAAGTTATTATGGTTGGTGATTAATTAAACATATTTTCGGAAAATACTGATCTAAAACAACGGATTTATTGTAAAAAGGCCAAGGTTTTCTTTCGTTTTTGCGGTAGTATCCGCACCCACCAAAGTGTCGGGACTTCGTATACCTGACCGTCAATCACACTGGGAGACTCTCGGACTTATGCCCGACAGGCTCCCGGAAATCCCCTATGACGGAGAAAACTCCAGTGAGAAAGACTAAGATCGTCTGTACCATCGGCCCAAAGTCTGAATCCCATGAGATGCTGACCAAACTGGTCGACAATGGCATGAATGTGATGCGACTGAATTTCTCTCATGGTGACTTTGACGAGCATGGTGCCCGTATTGCCCGTCTGCGCGAAGTCATGGCTGAAACCGGTAAGCGTGTTGCCATTCTTCTGGACACAAAAGGCCCTGAAATCCGAACTGTTAAACTGCACAGTGGCGACGACGTCATGCTGAGCGCAGGACAGGAATTTACTCTGACTACCGACGCGTCTGTTATTGGTGACAGCACGCGTGTAGCGGTTACCTACGCCGGCCTGACCGATGACCTGAAGCCGGGTAACACGGTTCTGCTGGACGATGGCCTGATTGAACTGACGGTAAAAGAAGTCAAGGCTCAGGAAATCGTCTGTGAAGTCAAGAACAACGGTGAACTGGGTGAAAACAAAGGCGTAAACCTGCCAGGTGTTAAAGTTAACCTGCCAGCCCTGTCAGAAAAGGATAAGGCTGACCTGGTCTTCGGTTGTGAGCAGGGCGTTGATTTTGTAGCGGCTTCCTTTATTCGTAAAGCCAGCGACGTTAACGAGATCCGTGAACTCCTGGATGCCAACGGTGGTAAGGAAATCCAGATCATTTCCAAGATCGAGAACCAGGAAGGCGTTGATAACTTCGACGACATTCTGGCCGTTTCTGATGCCATCATGGTGGCCCGTGGTGACCTGGGTGTAGAAATCCCGGTTGATCAGGTGATCTTTGCCCAGAAGATGATGATCAACAAGTGTAACCATGCCCGTAAGCCGGTTATCACGGCTACCCAGATGCTGGATTCGATGATCAAGAATCCCCGTCCAACCCGTGCAGAAGCCGGTGACGTAGCAAACGCTATTCTGGACGGCACCGATGCCGTTATGCTCTCCGGTGAGAGTGCCAAAGGTAAGTACCCGGCAGAATCTGTGGCGGTTATGGCAACCATCTGTAACAGCACGGATGGCAGCATGGAACTGCGTGTTGAAGAGTTCGATGCGGAGATCGACAACTATCGCAGTATCACGCAAGCGGTCTGCCGTGGAGCAGTCAAGACGGCAGATATTCTGGCTGCCAAGCTGATTATCGTTGCCACTGAGCAGGGTAAGTCTGCACGTTCTCTGCGTAAGTTCTTCCCTAAAGCCCAGATTCTGGCGTTGACTTCTTCCGAGAAGACCGCTAACCAACTCAGTCTGAGCAAAGGGGTGACCACCAGCCTGGTCTCACAGCAGGAAAACACCGATGCATTCTACAAGCTGGGTAAAGAGCTGGCGGTGAAGCACAACTTTGTTCAGTCTGGTGATCTGGTTGTCATGGTTTCCGGTGCCCTGGTTGAGTCCGGTACTACCAATACTGCTTCTGTGCACGTGATCGATTAATATCTGAGCTCTTTTTGATTACACCCTCTTGCCTGTCCTTCCCACTGCGGGGGAGGGCTGGCAGGCATTGCTACAGATTGGATATATTTTCACCAGTTATGCCTGCCCAACGACCAGCCGGTCAATCGGATACTCAGACAGCCTCTAATATTGCAGCGTACTTATCCGGATCAACGTTACCTCCACTGCCAATCGCCACTACGGTTTTATTTTCAAACAGTGCCGGGTTATCCATAATCGCGGCAATGGCCACCGCACCGCTGGGTTCCAGCACCAGGTTCATCTCCTGAAAACCGAGCCTGATGGCGTCATGGGATTTTTGCGGATTGACTGTTATACCCCTGACACCGGTTTGCAGAACGATGTCCAGGTTGGCAATGCCAGGCTCAAGGGCCAGTAAAGCATCACAGTCACACAGGATATGACCTTTGGCTCGAGAGCGCCTGCCGTTTTCAAGGGAAATGCCCATGCCCTGGTAACCATCCACTTCTACGGCCCATACCTGGGTGTTGCTGCCAAACACCAGGCTGGATCCTGCCACCAGGCTGCCACCACCAACGGGGCAAAGAATGTGGTCACAGGATTTCCCGGACATCGCCAACTGCTCCTGCAGCTCCAGCGCTACAGATGCCTGACCAATGATGATCTCGTGGTCATCGAAAGGGTGCAGCAGAACTGCGCCGTGGTCTTTGGCTATTTGCCTGGCCATAGCGCTGGCAGCTTCCTCCCTGGAAGGTTTATTGCATTGGCAGAGAATAATCTCTGCGCCGTAACGTCTGGCATTATTGACTTTTGATGTGGGTGCATCATGGGGCATTACCAGCCTGACCGGTATGTCCAGAAGCTGTCCGGCGGCTGACAGGCCTGCTGCAAAATTTCCTGAAGAATAGGCTGTAACACCTTGTTTTTTCTGGCCATCCGTTAAATTTAACAGTCGGTAGAAGGCCCCCCGGAATTTAAAGGCCCCGGTAATTTGCAGAGACTCGGCTTTGATCAGCACTTCCCCGCTGATCAGTTCACTCAAGACATCGGATTTTAACAGCGGGGTGGTGCGCACATTGTTTCTTATTTGCTGAAAAGCATGGTTTAACTTCAGATAATCAGGAAGCTGGTTAACATTGGGTACTGCTGACATAACCTCAACATCTTTAACTTATTAAAGGCAAACTGGCTTTGGTGCTACCATCGCCTTTAAAAGATAGTCAAGATTGGCTGTGAGGTCTGAAAAGTTCAGTGCCGGGCGGTTTTCCCGGGCACCGGGATAGCGTGGGCTGTGACAGTTATCACTTAAAAATTGAACTTATACATAAAGAACAAGTCTATGTAAATGATGCAGTTATAATAATTATCTAAAGGATTGTGTGAATGTTTCCGAAGATTCCCGGGGTACCAGCCTTCGTATCATCTGAACGGGCTAATCAAGGTTCAGGTGCAAGCAAAGGAAATAGCTCAAAAACAGCAAAGGATTTTTACTCGAAATTCAGTTCGCCTTATGCATATCAACGTGCTGTCTGGATTCTTGATGATATAAAAAACTTCATTAATTCCACACAGTCAACACTCAAAGATGTGCAGGCACTTCGGAGGGCAATACATGAAAGAAATTTTTCACCCTCTGCCATTGGTAAAAAGTTTGTTCCTAAACAACCCTGCACGCCATACGCAGAGCAGCAGACAGCAGAAATCCTTACAGACTTCGATTCTTTCAGGTGCTCCCGATACACAACCCTTGGGGATGGTGCCGCCCTGCGTCGATTAATCAATGCTAAATTTCGGAACAACGAATTATCAAAAAGTGGCACTACTGTTTACCACACTGCACATTCGGAGTCGTCAGACTATCAAAAATTAGTGGAGAACTATGATAAAGCGGTGGATGGCCTGTTTGCTCATCAGGTATCAATACTGACCAACAATCTGGCGCATAAACTTACTATTTCCAGTGCTGAGCTTGAGAGTATCCAGCGTAAAAGTAACAAGTCAGCGAAAGTCAGGTCACTTCTCGATACGTTAATAACGCCCAGTAAGCTCAGGAAGTCACAGGAAAAAACAGCTCTCAGTTTTAAGAGTGCGCTAAAGAGAGTGCATCCTGAACTGGCCAGAGATATGTTTCATCGCTAAAAATGAGCCCCGTCATCCATCAGGGGCTCAAGCATTTACGATCTAGAACTGCTCTTCTTCAGTAGAGCCGGTTAATGCTGTTACTGAAGACTGACCACCCTGGATAACCGTTGTCATATCATCAAAATAACCGGTTCCGACTTCCTGTTGGTGGGCAACAAACGTGTAACCTTTTTCCGCAGCACCAAACTCTGGCTCCTGGACCATCTCGACATAATGCTTCATACCTTCGCCCTGGGCGTAGTTATGAGCCAGTTCAAACATGTTGTACCACATGTTATGAATGCCTGCGAGGGTGATGAACTGGTACTTGTAGCCCATATCACTCAGTTCCTGCTGGAATTTGGCGATGGTTTCATCGTCCAGGTTCTTCTTCCAGTTAAAGGAGGGTGAGCAGTTATAAGCCAGCAGCTGATCCGGGTACTCAGCTTTGATCGCTTCTGCAAATTTACGGGCTTCATCCAGGTCTGGAGTGGCGGTTTCACACCACAGCAGATCCGCGTATGGCGCATAGGCAAGACCACGGGCAATTGCCTGATCAATACCGGCCTTAGTCCGGAAGAAACCTTCAGGGGTTCTTTCGCCAGTCAGGAATGCTGCATCGTAAGGATCGCAGTCAGAGGTAATCAGATCAGCAGCGTTGGCATCGGTACGGGCCAGAACAATGGTCGGTACATCGGCAACGTCAGCAGCCAGTCGGGCCGCAATCAACTTCTGAACAGCTTCCTGGGTGGGAACCAGCACCTTGCCGCCCATATGGCCACACTTTTTAACGGAAGCCAGCTGGTCTTCAAAGTGCACTCCGGCAGCACCGGCTTCAATCATGCCCTTCATCAATTCATAGGCGTTCAGTACACCACCAAAGCCTGCCTCTGCGTCCGCCACAATCGGGGCAAACATGTCAACATAGCCTTCATCACCCGCTTGCTTACCGGCTTTCCACTGAATCTGATCAGCACGACGGAAACTGTTGTTGATGCGCTTGACTACTGCCGGCACGGAGTCAACCGGGTACAGAGACTGGTCAGGATACATGGTGCTGGCGGTATTATTATCTGCCGCAACCTGCCAGCCGGAAAGGTAGATCGCTTCAATACCTGCTTTAACCTGTTGTACTGCCTGGCCGCCAGTGAGGGCACCGAGACAGTTGACATAACCTTTTTTAGACTGGTTGCCATACACCAGGTCCCAGAGTTTCTCGGCACCCTGTCTGGCAATGGTGTTTTCGATTTTCACCGAACCTCTCAGACGGACGACGTCTTCTGCACTGTAGGTCCGTTTGACATTTTTCCAGCGTGGGTTCTCCGCCCAGTCCTTTTCAATGCGGGCAATTTCTTCAGAGCGGTTATAGCGAGCCATGTTATTTTCCTCCCCCGGACAGCGAGGTGTAGTTATGCGACTGTTGAAATTCAAACAAATGTTTGATTTACGTCGCACATCCTAAACACCTGAGAAAGATTCTGGTAATTTATAAGAGTTATCTCGGGTATTTATAGAATGAATATTGCACGCGTTGATCTGAATTTGATGGTTTACCTGGATGTTCTGCTCAGGGAGCGCAACGTAACCCGTGCCGCGGAACAGTTGGGAATTACCCAGCCCGCCATGAGTAATGGGCTGCGCAGACTGCGGGAGTTGTTTAATGATCCTCTGTTGATCCGGACCAGCGAGGGGATGACCCCAACAGAGCGTGCACTTGAACTCCAGCCACTGATTCGTGAGGCATTACTGGCCATGGAGAAAACGATTCAGCCAAGAGAGAAGTTTGATCCTGAAACCAGTCAGCGGGTTTTCCGGATCATGGCTTCTGATTATGCTGAATCAACCCTGATCCCTCTGGTGTTGAAGCAGGTTCGCTCACTGGCTCCGAATGTGACGCTGGATGTCCTGACGCCCAGTGATGTGAGCTTTCATGACGTGGAGCAAGGTTGGGTGGATATGGCCATTAACCGTTTTGACAGTCTGCCTCAGTCGTTTTATCAGTCGCGGATCTGGCAGGATGATTTTTCCTGTGTGATGAGCAGGGAAAACCCGATACTGACTGATTTTACCCTGGACACCTATCTTCAATCCCAACATATCTGGGCCAGCAAAACCGGAATGGGGATTGGCGTAGGAGTTAATCCTGAGGATGTACAGCGACTGGGCTGGGTCGATGAAGCGCTGGCCGCTGTTGGCAAAAAACGTAAAATCAGTGTTTTTACCCGTCATTATCAGGTGGCGATGCTGTTGTCTGTCCAGAATGATCTGATCGCTACACTTCCCAGTCGGCTTGCAGATATTGAACGATTCAGTACCAGGCTCGCTGTCGTCAGGCCCCCGTTTGAAATTCCATCATTTGACCTGTCCATGGCCTGGAGCCCTTTGCTGCATCACGACTCTGCCCATCAGTGGCTGAGGCAGATTATTAAATCCGTGGCGGGAAAGTGACCTTGTCGTTTGTTTTCACACAGGCCAACAAATAACACCATAAACTAACAGTCGCGACTGTTATTCTTTGTTTATCTGTGTTCTAATTTGCCTGCTTTCGCTGATTTGCGCGAAACAGAAGAGGAAAATAAGACATTATCCTCCGTTAAAGAACTACAAAATCAGTTGGATTATTGGAGATAAAAATGGATTGGCTGAGTGATCTGGAAGCAGAGCATGCACTGTTTGATGTTGCCGAAGAGTGCAAGGAATTTATCGCCGAGTCATACTACTTGTTAATCTCTGAGCAGCAGCAGGGTGTTGTCCTGGACGACTGATTGACCAGAGCAGACGTTATTGAAAAAGCCCTTTTCTTTTTCCCAAAAGAAAAGGGCTTTCTTTTTTCCCTTCACAGAATTTGAAGCCGGACCAGACAGAACTCCCGGATTTTGCACATTTGTTTTTGCCCGCTAGATTTAACAGACTCCTACAAAATTTGGGCAGATCCTATGTTTGCCGCTCACTCCAATCTTGCACAAATATGCTCTATTCATGACTTACAGGCTCTGGCCAGAAAACGTGTGCCAAAAATGTTCTATGACTACGTAGACTCAGGTGCCTGGTCTGAAAGGACTTATGACAGTAATCACTCTGACTTTAACCATTTACTGTTTCGACAGCGGGTTGGGGTGGATGTAGCCCAGAGAAGTACCGCATCTCTTATGGCGCAGACTCCGGTGACAATGCCGGTGGCGCTGGCTCCTGTTGGGTTGGCAGGGATGCAGTATCCTGATGGTGAGATTCTGGCTGCCAGGGCTGCAGAAGCATTTGGTATTCCCTTTGCACTGTCCAGCTTGAGTATTTGTTCAATTGAAGACGTTGCCCGGCAGACCCATCAACCTTTCTGGTTTCAGTTGTATGTATTTAAAGACCGGGATTTTACCCTGCAACTGATGGAACGAGCCAGAAAGGCAGGTTGTAAAACACTGGTTGTCACCATGGATCTGCCCATCATGGGGCAAAGGCATAAAGATGTTAAAAACAGGCTTTCAGCCCCGCCCCGGATAACCGCCACATCGCTGATTCAGTTCCTTAATCGCCCGGTCTGGTGTTTGAAGATGGCTTTCTCATCACATCATACTTTCGGGAATATTGTCGGTCACGCAAAAGGAGTCAACAATCTGAGCTCTCTTGCCATGTGGACATCAGAGCAGCTGGATGCCTCATTAAGCTGGAACGATATACAGTGGATTCGTGATCACTGGGATGGTTATTTGATCATTAAGGGAATACTGAATGCCGAAGACTTATATCGCACCATTGATGCAGGTGCCCAGGCCGTGGTGGTCTCTAACCATGGTGGACGCCAACTGGATGGTGCTCCGTCAACCATCAGAACTGTGGCAGGTCTTGTAAAAGCGGCAAACCAGCAGGTTGATGTGTTGCTGGATAGTGGTGTGCGCAGTGGCCAGGATGTACTGAAGGCGATTGCGCTTGGCGCTCAGGGGGTTCTTGTTGGGCGAGCCTTTGCTTATGGGCTGGGGGCTGCCGGTGAAGCTGGTGTAAACCGTGCTCTGGAGATCATTTATAAAGAGCTTGAGTCCACCATGGCACTGATTGGCGAGACGAAAATCTCCAGCCTGGGCGCTCATAATTTGATTATTCCCGATCAATTTTCCATTTAACAGCCACCATTCACAGGATAAATAGCCGTCATTGCGGGCGTTAATTGGACATACCTTCTCGCTTCGATAACATTGACAGTTGGATTGTTGTGCTTGTACATGGTTGCAGCATAATGTATACGTCAGTTGCATAATAATGATCAGGAAGTGAGGTTGAAATGACTGAACGCATCCAGAAAGGCGGCCTGCAAATCGCCCCGGTACTCCATGATTTACTGGTAAATGACATTGTTCCGGGAACTGGTGTGGACCCGGAGAAGTTCTGGCTGTCCCTCGAAGCGTTGGTTAATGACCTCGCCCCTGAAAACAAAGCGCTTCTGGCTCGTCGGGATGAACTTCAGCAGAAGATTGATGCATGGCACCAGCAAAACCGTTATACCGAAGAAACTAAGTCTGAGTACAGGTCTTTCCTTGAGGAAACAGGATATCTGCTGCCTGAAGGGGATGACTTTGCCATCTCCACCAGCAAGGTCGACAGCGAAATAGCTCGTCAGGCAGGGCCCCAGCTGGTAGTTCCTGTTATGAATGCCCGCTTTGCCTTGAATGCAGCCAATGCCCGCTGGGGCAGCCTGTATGATGCGCTGTATGGAACGGACGCTATTCCGGACAGCGAAGGAGCAGAAAAGGGCAAAGGGTATAACCCGGTTCGTGGCAGAAAAGTGATTGAGTTTGGTCGTGAATTGCTGGATACAGCGGCTCCACTGGCTTCCGGTAGCCACAAAGACGCCGTTCGCTATCAGGTGCTGGAGAACAGTCTGGCCATTTCACTTGAGGATGGTTCAATCACATCCCTGAAAGAGCCGGAAAAGTTCTGTGGCTATACCGGAACACCTAAAATGCCCGACTCAATACTGTTGAAAAATAATGAGTTACACATTGATATTCAGATGGATCCTGAAGGTGTGATCGGCAGGGATGACGCTGCGGATGTACAGGATCTGATCGTTGAGGCGGCCATTACCACCATAATGGACTGCGAAGATTCCGTGGCGGCAGTGGATGCAGACGACAAGGCCCTGGTCTATCGCAACTGGCTTGGACTGATGAAAGGTGATCTGGAAGATACTTTCGTTAAAGGTGGCAAGCCGGTGACCCGAAAGCTGAGTTCTGACCGGATTTACACGGCACCAGACGGCAGTGAGCTGATCTTGCCCGGCAGAAGCCTGATGTTTGTCCGAAATGTCGGTCACCTGATGACCAATGATGCCATTCTTGATGCTCAGGGTAATGAAATACCGGAGGGCATTATGGATGGTATGTTCACCTCCCTGATTGCCATCCACGACCTGAAGAAAAAAGCAGGTAATCAGCAGAACTCCCGGGAAGGCAGCATTTATATCGTCAAGCCCAAGATGCATGGTCCCGAAGAAGTCGCCTTTACCTGCAAGCTGTTTTCACGTATCGAAGCGGCGCTTGATCTACCTGCCAACACCTTGAAGGTGGGCATTATGGATGAAGAGCGCAGAACTTCCATAAACCTGAAAGCGTGTATCCGTGAGGCCAGAGATCGTATTGTCTTTATCAACACCGGTTTCCTGGACCGTACCGGGGATGAAATACACACCAGTATGGAAGCCGGACCTGTTATTCCCAAAGGGGAGATGAAGCAGTCGACCTGGATCCAGGCCTATGAAGATCAGAATGTTGATATTGGTCTCCATACAGGACTGCCCGGCAAAGCCCAGATTGGTAAAGGCATGTGGGCAATGCCGGATGAGATGGCCAAAATGATGGAGCAGAAGATTGCTCACCCCCTGTCAGGGGCCAACACCGCCTGGGTGCCGTCTCCCAATGGCGCAACACTTCATGCCGTTCATTATCACAGAGTTAATGTTCTGGCCCGTCAGGAAGCGCTATCCCGTCGTCAACAAGCCAGTGTTGATGACATTCTGCAAATTCCGGTAATGACCGATCCGGGTAAATTATCCGCAGAGTTGATCCAGAAAGAGCTGGACAATAACGCCCAGGGCATTCTTGGCTATGTGGTGCGCTGGATTGACCAGGGTGTTGGCTGTTCCAAGGTTCCGGATATCAACGACGTTGGTCTGATGGAAGACCGTGCCACGCTGCGCATTTCCAGTCAGCACATTGCCAACTGGCTTCGTCATGATATCTGTTCAGAAGCGCAGGTAATGGCAACCATGAAGCGTATGGCTGTGATTGTAGACCGACAGAATGCCGCTGATACCGCTTACCGGCCCATGGCACCAGACTTTGATAAGAGTATTGCCTTTGCTGCGGCCTGCGACCTGGTTTTCAGGGGTTGTGAGCAGCCTAACGGTTATACCGAGCCTGTACTTCATCAACGGCGGAAAGAGTTTAAAGCGGCTGGTTTGGCTTAAAGACTGGCTGCCCGGGCGAATAAAAACGCTCTCAATCAACCGGTTAGCTGGTTAATTGAGAGCGTTTTCTCTATTGGGTCAACGATTCTCCCTGATCTTCTTTAACATTATTTTTGATGACTATTTGTCAGTGTTAAATAGCCAGAGCCTGCTCTACCGCATTACCAACATAGGTGGCTGGTGTCAGCGCTTTTAGCTCGGCCTTTACATTGGCAGGAAGCTCCAGACCATCAATAAACGTTGCCAGAGTCGCTTTGGTAATGCCTTCCTGACCACGGGTCAGTGCTTTCAGCTTTTCATAAGGCTGTTCGATACCATAGCGGCGCATGACGGTTTGAATGGGTTCTGCCAGCACTTCCCAGGCGTTATCAAGGTCTTGCTGAAGACGGGCAGGGGAGGCTTCCAGCTTGCCAATGCCTTTCAGGGTCGCCGCGTATGCAATCAGACTCTGACCCAGACCAACGCCCATATTGCGCAGCACGGTGGAGTCCGTCAGATCGCGCTGCCAGCGGGACACCGGCAGTTTGGCAGCAAGATGCTGCATAATGGCGTTGGCGATGCCCAGGTTACCTTCAGAGTTTTCAAAATCAATCGGGTTGACTTTGTGGGGCATGGTGGAAGAGCCTACCTCACCGGCAACCGTCTTCTGCTTGAAATACCCCAGAGAGATATAGCCCCAGACATCCCGGTCAAAGTCGATCAGAATGGTGTTGAAACGACAGATGGCATCATAAAGCTCAGCAATGTAGTCGTGGGGTTCGATTTGGGTGGTGTAGGGGTTCCACTCCAGACCCAGACTGGTAACAAACTGCTCGGCATGTTCAGCCCAGTCCACTTCCGGGTAGGCCGACAGGTGGGCATTGTAGTTGCCGACAGCACCATTGATTTTTCCCATGGGGACAATGCTTTCGATGTGTTTCAGCTGACGCTTCAGGCGGTAAGCCACATTGGCCATCTCTTTGCCCAGGGTGGTCGGGGAGGCGGTCTGGCCGTGGGTTCTGGACAGCATGGGCTGGTCGGCATGGGTCCTGGCCAGCTGTTCAATGGCTGTGATGATGTTACGCATCTCAGGCAGCACGGCTTCGCTCATACCGGTTTTCAGCATCAGGCCATGGGCGAGGTTATTGATATCTTCCGATGTGCAGGCAAAATGGACAAACTCACTGATCGCTGACAGCTCATCATTACCCTGAAAGCGCTCTTTGATCAGGTATTCCACCGCTTTCACATCGTGGTTGGTGGTGCGCTCAATCTCTTTCACCCGCTCAGCTTCGGCCATGGAGAAACTACTGACCAGACTGTTCAGCAACTGGCTGGCTGGTTCAGACAGTGCCGGAACCTCGGTAATGGCAGAATGGCTGGCCAGAGATTGCAACCAGTGAACCTCCACCGCAACCCGAAAGCGGATCAGTCCATATTCACTGAAAATGGTTCTGAGGGATTGGGTCTTATCACCATAACGTCCATCAATGGGAGAGACGGCGGTCAGTGCATTCAGCTCCATGTTTTATGCCTTAAGCTCGGGGGAAAAGGGCGCATGATAACGGATCCCTCTGTCAGATTCTAATCATTGGCCGGTTGGCCTGAAGCAGAATGCTGATCAGGAGGGAGATCACAGGCAGTTTTCCGATGCAGTGGATGGGTCAGGCACCGGGAAGTGCCCTTTGAAATTCAGCTATTACAGTCGCTTGAGGCCATCAAGTAACTTGCTTCGGCTGATGAACAGGTGCCAGCGACTGCCACCACACTGACGCCAGAGGGCGGCAGAGCGGATACCGGCTAGCAGGATGGCTCTGATCCGGTTAGCGTTAACCGGGTTCTGCAGGTGACGCATATCGCCAGCCACCTGTATCCGGGTTTTAAAGGTGCTGATGGTATCCAGGTAGATGCTGGCCAGGCTGGCAATCACATTGTCATGCAGCATGCCAAAATGTTCGACCTGTTCTTTGGTTCTGTTGAGACGCTCACCGATGGTGTTCAGCATCTTCCGGTTACGACTCAGCTTTTTCTCAATGTGAATCAGGGCCAGGGCATAGCGGATAACATCCCCCTGAATCGCGGAGCTGTCCCTGCTTAACACGGACTCCAGGGTTTTTCGCCCCTTGGACAGACCATTGAAACCACCGTAAACTTGGGAGACATCATCCGGTGAGGTGACAAAAATACTGTGGATGGATGGGGTCAGAGCCTCTTCACTCCATTGCCCGGTCCTGGCCAGCTTGTCTACCAACTCTGCGGCCTGGAACACGCCAGATAATGCCGCCGCCTGGTCCTTTGTAGAATATCGCACCAATCTTCTTCTCTGGGATTTCCGTTGTCGTTGATAAGATTTTCAGGTTCGTGAAGGTCAAGCTGACGCTTGTGTTCGTGTTTCAATAACACCGCCGCCAAGGCAAACATTCTCACCATAAAGGTCATCATAAAAGACCACCGACTGGCCCGGGGTAACTGCCCGTTGCGGCTGATCAAAGATAACCCGGTAATCACCGCTGGCTTCCTGGGTAAGCGTGCAATCCTGATCCTGCTGGCGATAACGCACTTTTGCCTTGAGCTGACAGGGCATCTGTGGCGCTTTTCCTGAAACCCAGTCGATGTGCGAGCAGGTCAGGCTATCTGAGAAGAGCAGGGGGTGATCCTTGCCCTGGCCAGCGATTAGCACATTTCTTTCAAGGTCTTTATCAAGTACATACCAGGGCGCTTCATCGGCATTTTTCAGTCCGCCGATCCCAAGCCCCTGTCTCTGGCCAATGGTGTGGTACATCAAACCCGAGTGTTCACCAATCACCTTGCCATCTTCCGTTTCAATAACGCCAGGTTGTGCTGGCAGGTACTGCTGCAAAAAGTCCTTGAATCGGCGCTCGCCGATGAAGCAGATGCCGGTGCTGTCCTTTTTGTTATGGGTGATCAGACCGTGCTCTTCGGCAATGCGTCGAACTTCAGTTTTTTCCAGGTCACCGACCGGAAAGAGAGTGCGGGCAATCTGTTGTTCGCTTACCGCATGGAGGAAGTAGGTTTGATCTTTACTGTTATCAACCCCTTTCACCAGATAGCTATGACCATCACGATCCACACGACGGCAGTAATGCCCCATCGCTATGTAATCGCTGCCGAGGGTGAATGCGTAATCCAGAAAGGCTTTGAACTTGATCTCTTTATTGCACAGGATATCCGGATTCGGAGTTCTGCCGTTTTTGTATTCATTGAGAAAATGTTCGAAAACATTATCCCAGTATTCAGCGGCAAAATTGGCTTTATGTAAATGAATGCCAAGTTTGTCACAGACGGCCTGGGCATCGGCCAGATCGGTCATTGCGGTGCAGTATTCAGACCCGTCATCTTCCTCCCAGTTCTTCATAAAAAGTCCTTCCACCTGGTAGCCCTGCTGTTGCAGAAGCAAAGCGGATACGGACGAGTCAACACCGCCGGACATGCCAACAATCACTTTGGTTTGGGAGGGATGTTTTATCACTGGGGTATACTGCCACCTGTCAAAAATAGCTGGCCATTTTACCTTTCCCGCTAAATAAGCGCCATACCGATGGAAATTTATAGTGGTAAACGCAGATGGCGGTTTCGCTTTTGTAACAAAACTTCGTTTATTCCTGGCTAAGGATGGTATATGGTATACGCGTTTTTGTGCGGTCAGCTTGCCGTTGTCAGCAGTGCTTTTATCCTGCTGACACTGCTGTTGGATATGGCTGCATGCTTTAAATAACGACAAGAAGCGTTGAACCAGTCTTTGATCTGGCTAAACCGATGATTAGAGAACGGAGTTGATAATGGGATACCAAAAGATCAAGGTGCCTGCCAACGGTGACAAAATCACTGTCAACGAGGACCTCTCCCTGAATGTTCCCGATACCCCTGTCATACCTTATATTGAAGGTGACGGTATTGGTGCTGACGTTTCACCAGCAATGCTGAAAGTTGTTGATGCTGCTGTGAAGAATGCCTACAAAGGGCAGCGCAAAATCGAGTGGATGGAGGTTTTCTGCGGTGAGAAGGCTACTCAGGTTTACGACGATAACACCTGGCTTCCGGAAGAAACACTTGAGGCTCTCAAAGAGTATGTTGTCAGCATTAAAGGCCCACTGACAACGCCGGTTGGTGGTGGTATTCGCTCGCTGAACGTGGCTCTTCGTCAGGAGTTGGATCTGTTCGCCTGCATTCGTCCTGTGCGCTGGTTCAAGGGTGTGCCAAGCCCGGTAAAAGAGCCGGAAAAAACGGATATGGTGATCTTCCGTGAAAACTCGGAAGATATCTATGCAGGTATCGAGTGGCAGGCTGGCAGTGCTGAAGCCGAAAAGCTGATCAACTTCCTGCGCAATGACATGGGCGTTACCAAAATCCGGTTTGAGCAAGATTGTGGTATTGGGGTCAAGCCTGTTTCAAAAGAGGGCACCGAACGTCTGGTGAAGCAGGCAATTCAGTTTGCCATCGATAACAACCGTAAATCCGTTACCCTGGTTCACAAGGGTAATATCATGAAGTTTACGGAAGGTGCCTTCAAGGATTGGGGCTATCAGACAGCTGTTGAATACTTTGGCGGCCAGCCTCTGGATGGTGGTCCATGGCATACTGTCAAAAACCCGAATACCGGTGAAGATATTGTTATCAAGGATGTGATTGCTGACGCTTTCCTGCAACAGATTCTCCTGCGCCCGGCAGAGTATGATGTCATTGCCACCCTGAACCTGAATGGTGACTACATTTCTGATGCGCTTGCTGCCCAGGTAGGTGGTATCGGTATTGCTCCTGGTGCCAATATCGGTGCGCCAACGGCCGTTTTTGAAGCCACCCACGGTACTGCTCCAAAGTATGCAGGCCAGGATAAGGTAAACCCGGGTTCCGTCATTCTTTCTGCTGAAATGATGCTTCGACACCTGGGTTGGAGTGAGGCGGCAGATCTCATTATCAAGGGTATGGATGGTGCTATCGGTGCCAAGACCGTTACCTATGATTTTGAGCGACTGATGGAGGGTGCAACGTTAGTCAAGTGCTCAGAGTTTGCCGATGAAATAATTAACCACATGTAAGTTTTCAGTTAACTTTTCATCAGTTAAAGCCGGAAATTCATTTCCGGCTTTAATATTTTATCCCCCCTTTTTTTATTGTACTTTCCACGTTTATCTCCTGTTGTTGTGAGTCGCCCGATCAATTTTCGAAAGTCGGTCATTGTGATTTGCTCCAGTATCTTTAGAATGAGAAGAGAAATCCTGGCAAATTTGTCAATTTCTTAGTAGGTGTGCACTAATTTATCTTCTGTCATCAAATGTCTGTAAACCGTGCCGATCAGTATTTTGTGCTCGTTGTTTTTATGATTAGCTTTTATGATTGGCAGTAGTAAATACTTGCGGTGCCCTGAGTGTGCTGTTGGTTACCAGACAGTTAAGTTACAAATCGAAGGTTGGCAGTCATAAAACCATGAGTAATCTCGAACTGTTTCGTCTAAGCTTGCAAAAAGAGGGAGAGGAACAGGAAGGTGATCTGAGCGTTGCAGTCGTTCCGGAAAAAACCAGACTGGCTCCCCCTCCCATGTATCAGGTCTTGCTCCTGAATGATGATTTTACACCAATGGATTTTGTTGTTGAGGTACTGGAGAAGTTTTTCAGTATGCCAGAAGGGAAGGCGACTCAAATTATGCTGATGGTACATACCCAGGGAAAAGCCGTTTGTGGTGTATACAGCAAGGATGTCGCGGAAACCAAGGCTCAGCAGGTTAATGAATATTCCAGAGAAAACGACCATCCCCTGCTGTGCAAGACAGAAAAGGCCGATTAGCGTTTTCAAGGTTACACCATATGCTTAACAAAGACCTCGAAGCAACACTGAATAATGCATTTAAAGACGCCCGCGATAATCGTCATGAATTTATGACGGTTGAGCATCTTTTACTTGCTTTGCTTGATAATGAATCCGCAGCCAGAGTCCTGGTTTCCTGCGGAATTGATCTTCATAAACTTCGCCAGGACCTCACTGAGTTTGTCAGCTCAACGACCCCATTAATCCCCGGCGATGACCATGAGCGTGAAACGCAGCCAACACTTGGCTTTCAGCGAGTACTGCAGCGTGCTGTTTTTCATGTGCAAAGCTCCGGTAAAAAGGAAGTGACCGGTGCTAATGTACTGGTCGCTATTTTCAGTGAGCAGGAAAGCCAGGCTGTCTACTTCCTGAAGCAACAAGATGTGGCCCGCATAGACGTTGTTAATTTTATTGCCCACGGAATATCCAAGACGCCGGGTCAGGAGCTCGAAGAGCTTGGTCATGATCTGTCTGATGATATGGAGCCGGAGAGCAACAGTGGTGGCAGCAGCAAGAACCCCCTCAAACTGTATGCCACTGATCTGAATGATCAGGCGCGTCTTGGCAGAATTGATCCCCTGGTTGGTCGGGCTGAAGAAGTAGAGCGGGTCTGCCAGATTCTTACCCGTCGCCGGAAAAACAACCCTTTGCTGGTTGGCGAGGCCGGGGTAGGGAAAACGGCCATTGCTGAAGGCCTGGCCCGTCGGATTGTTGATGGTGACGTGCCTGAGGTTTTGTCCAAGGCTGTTGTTTACTCCCTTGACCTGGGTTCGCTTCTGGCCGGGACCAAGTATCGTGGTGATTTTGAAAAGCGTTTCAAGCAGTTACTGAGTGAACTCAAGAAACTGGATCATGCGATTCTCTTTATCGATGAAATTCATACCATCATTGGTGCAGGTGCAGCTTCTGGCGGAGTGATGGATGCCTCAAACCTTCTGAAGCCAATGCTGACTTCCGGCGAGCTGCGCTGTATCGGTTCTACCACATTCCAGGAGTTTCGTGGGATCTTTGAAAAAGATCGGGCACTGGCAAGAAGATTCCAGAAAGTGGATATTGTCGAACCCAACGTTGAAGACACCTTCCAGATACTGCTGGGACTGAAGAAGAAATTCGAAGAGCATCATGCTATCAAGTATCAGGATGAAGCCCTGAAAGCGGCGGCCGAACTGGCAGACCGCTACATTAATGATCGTCATATGCCCGATAAAGCCATTGATGTTATTGATGAAGCAGGGGCGTATCAGCGGCTTCAGCCTGAGTCCGAACGGAAAAAAGTTATTGATGTCGATGATGTGGAAAGGATTGTCGCCAAGATGGCCAGGATTCCGCCAAAGTCTGTCTCTTCCTCTGACAAGGAATTGCTTGGCAAGCTTGAGCGCAATCTGAAAATGGTGGTGTTCGGACAGGACGAGGCGATCACTTCATTATCCACTGCTATCAAGCTTTCAAGAGCAGGCCTCAAGGCACCTGAAAAACCCGTTGGCTCCTTCCTGTTTTCCGGACCAACCGGTGTCGGCAAAACAGAAGTTTGTCGCCAACTGGCAAAGGCCCTGGGTATTGAGCTCGTGCGCTTTGATATGTCTGAGTATATGGAAGCCCACACTGTCTCACGCCTTATAGGGGCACCCCCGGGTTATGTCGGGTTTGACCAGGGCGGTCTGTTAACAGAGGCCATCAATAAAACGCCGCACTGTGTGCTGTTGCTCGATGAAATAGAGAAAGGCCACTCCGATGTGTTTAACCTGTTACTGCAGGTTATGGATCATGGCACCCTGACGGACAACAATGGTCGTAAGGCTGATTTCAGAAATGTGATTCTGATCATGACCACCAATGCCGGTGCTGAAAACATGACCAGAAGCTCCATGGGCTTTCTTGAGCAGGATCATACCACTGACGGCAATGAGGCCATTAAGAAAACCTTCACGCCTGAATTCAGAAATCGTCTGGACGCCATTATTCCTTTTGCCTCACTCAATGATGAAATTATCAAGCATGTGGTTGATAAATTCCTCACTGAACTCCAGGCTCAGCTGGATGAGAGGCGCGTGCAGCTGGATGTTGATGACAAGGCTCGCAGCTGGCTGGCGGAGAAAGGGTTTGATCGCCAGATGGGTGCAAGGCCTATGGGGCGGGTTATTCAGGAACACTTGAAAAAGCCCATGGCGGAACAGATTCTGTTCGGAAAGCTTGCCGAGCATGGTGGTAATGTAAAAGTAACCGTTCGCAAGGGAGAGTTGTACCTCAAGTTTGAGGCAGCGAAAAGCCGTGCTTCCGATCTGGAGGCAATTGATGGTGGGGCAGGTTAGAAGACAGCGGGTAGGTGCTCAGGGGTGAGCACCGCTGTTAGCGAGAACGGTAAGTGATACGGCCTTTCGTCAGGTCGTATGGCGTCAGTTCTACCTTTACCCGGTCGCCAGTCAGAATGCGGATGTAGTTCTTGCGCATTTTTCCGGAGATGTGCGCGGTAACAACATGGCCATTTTCCAGTTCTACACGAAACATCGTATTAGGAAGGGTGTCAATAACGACACCCTCCATTTCCAGACTCTCTTCTTTTGCCATTAAATAACTACCTCAAAGGGGTTGGTACGGCTTGGTTAAATTTGTTGGGCATTCTGCCTGAAAACAATTGGTAAAGCAAAGCACCCTTTACTGTCAGTCGTATTATTTCAGTTGTCGCCATTCCTGACTGACATAAAGCTCCAGAGGGCGGTATTCGATTTTGTAATTCATTTTCTGGCATTTCCGGATCCAATAACCCAGATGGAGATAGGGTAGCCCGAGTTTTCTGGCATGATCGATAAGCCATAAAATACAATATCGACCAGGGCTGCGTTGTGAGCAATCCGGATCGTAGAAGGTGTAAATTGCGGAAAGACTGCTGCGTAAATGATCTACCACCGATACTGCAAGCAGTTGTCCGTCCAGACGGAACTCATAAAATGCGGTAAATTCGGTGCTTTCAACCAGAAAAGAGGTGTACTGGTCAATCGTTGCAGGATACATATCACCATCCTGGTGGCATTGATTGATATACTTTTCATAGAGCAGATAATGCTCATCCTGAAAGTCAGCAGACACCTTGGCAACCCTGAGTGCAGAGTTGCGATTCCAGGTCTTTCGCTGCGTTCTTCTCATTTGAAAGGCATCTACAGGGATTCTTGCCGGTATGCAGGCCCTGCAGCGGTTGCAGTGTGGGCGGTAAATATGCTGGCCACTTCGTCGAAACCCAACGTCGGCAAGATCACTGCACAACTCTTTGTTCAGCGGAATTTCCGGATCCATAAATAGTGTGGTTGCCTGCTCCTCTGGCAGGTAACTGCATTCATGGGGTTGTGTGGCATAAAATTTGATATTTTTGTACTGGCTCATTATCGAAGGTCATTCCATTGCCATTCCTGTTTCCAGTCTGAACAGGAAGGTGTCTGTGAGCAATAGCGGTCCAAATAATCTACAAATCTGGATCTTGAAATCAATTTTGCCCCAAGAGAGTCCAAATGGTCTGAATAGACCTGACAATCAATCAGTTCAAACTGCCAGGCTAAAAGTTGTTCAGAAAGGGCTGCCATGGCGATTTTGGAAGTATTGCTCTCTCGGCTGAACATGGATTCCGCGAAAAAAATTCGCCCTTGAGCTACCCCATAAAGCCCTCCAACCAGCCTGTCTTCTTGCCAGACCTCAACAGAGTGTGCATGCCCGGCATCATGCAAAGCTGTGTAGGCGTCAATCATCTCATCGGTAATCCAGGTTCCTTCTGAGTCCCTGCGGATACTTGAGCAGGCCGTTATAACCGCTGCAAAGTCGTCATCAAAAGTAACCCGGTAGAGCTCTTTTCGCAGCAGCTTGCGTAATGATCTGGATAAATACAGCTCTCCCGGTTTCAACACCATTCGTGGGGAGGGTGACCACCATAAAATAGGATCGCCCTCATTAAACCAGGGAAAAATGCCTTGCTGGTAAGCCATTACCAAAGTGTCCACCGCAAGATTGCCCCCAATAGCCAAAAGCCCGTCCGGCTGTTTAAGCGCATGCTCAAGGGGAGGAAAGCTGATAACATGGTCCGGCAAAAGTGTTATTGTCTCAGGCATTGTCTAACGTGTTGTTTTATCAAGCTGTTGAGTGCATTGGTGCGGTATCAGGATTACTGCTCCCATCAGAATACCCTATAACCCGGGCTTAGCCCATGAATTTGCAAGTTGGCCATGTATGGCTGCAATTTGGTAAAAAATTCCCTGGACAGGCAAAGTTATCTGTTCATTTTTCAGATAAGCCTTTCAATATGTCTTTTTATGTATTAGACTCCGCCACCTAGTCTACTGATATTCTGCTTTTAACCAGCCGCTTAATGAAGAATAACTCATATCTTCTTAATATTTCTCTCGCTTCAGTGCGTAACTCTCGCGCTGGTGGAAGCTTTTTATTAATTCCTATCTTATAAAACTCCCCGGAGGTAATCGAATCTATGGGTACCCTGAGCATGGGCGGAAGCATTGATACAAGCAGTGAAATGGATATCATTGAACAGCAACGCCTGGCAGCTCTTATTGAAATTACAGAGCAACACAATCGGGAAGTAAGCCAGCTCAAATCGCGCCTGGAAACTGCCGAGAAGAAAGCTGAAAAAGCTGCTGCCCAGCTGAAAAACATGGAAAATGAACTGAAAGATCTGAGAGCCAGCAATCCTGATCGAATGAAGAAGCAGATCAAGCGTCTTCAGGAACAGAATCGCACGCTTACTGGTGAAAACAGTGGTCTGAAAACCAAACAAAAGCAGCTTACCCAGCAGCTGAATACTGCAACTCAGGAGCTTGAGCAGCTGAAGTCTGAAGAGGCTGAAGCAGAAACTGAGAAGGCGTAATTCCTAACCTGGATTACTGGTGACTCCTGGCAGTTCAGTAGGCATCCGGCAACCGCTTACCCCGTGCTTTGGGTTGTTGCCGGTAAGGCACCGCAAGCTTCTTGCAGGTATAGACTGCCTCGCAGGGTCTGTGCACTTTCTCCACAGCATGACCAGACAATTTGCATACCTGCATTTCTGATGCCATCCCCTTATATTTGAATTAGACTGAATTTCGGTTTTTATTCAATAACAGGAGTGCACGTATGAATGACTGGGTTTCCTGTCAGTATGACAGCATTGATCATATTGAAAAATCCTTCGACTTTAAAAAATACTCTCGAGCTTTGGCATTCTGTAACGCCATTGCCTGTCTGGCCGAATCTCATGTCCACCATCCGCGAATTGTTATTGAGTGGGGCAAGGTAACTATTGCCTGGGGAACCCATCAATCCGATGAGGGCAGTGGCGTGCTGGCTATTGATCGGGCATTGGCACAGCGTTGCGATACTTTATATGAACAGATGAATACCCCTGTTTCCTGATTCTTATAGCTCTGGGTATTCTGCCCAGAGTTCGCTCCGTCTCAGTTCATGAATCGGTGCCTGTGTCCTCATGTTTTGAGAGTGGTTCTCCTTGCTTAAAATCACACGCCCAAATGGCGAGTGTGAGCCGTGAGCTATTGATTTCTTTGAATTTCTCTTAATATTATAAAATGATCTTAATCTTCAATGGACGTATTTTGATTCTGAATCATACTTACGATGCTGGTTTGATCGACTTCCCCCTACGAACAGATCAGTCTAGGTCAGTAATGACCTTGGTACTTGGATTGTGTACCTATGTTTCACTCCTAATGGTCTTAGCCCGTGTCTTCTTCCCCCAGAAGCGCGGGTTTCTTTTTGTCTGCCTTTTTCTTATGTATCAATGGCTTGAGAGGTGTCAATGTCTGCAATTGCAGACTATGCCTGTACGGTTGTACAAGTATATTTAAGCCTATTCTGGGCAGAAATTTATGTCAGAGTTATGTCATTGTGTACCAAAAATCAGCGCTTGTTACACATCGTGGTACATATGCCCAGTTCAATTCTGGTCGATACGGGATTTAATCATGGGATTGAAGGTCTAACCGATCAGTTATTTATTGCGTCAGGTGGGGGCGGGTTATGGCAACCTTTGTGGATATTGTTCAAGCGGATGGCAGTATAAAAATAAAAGCAGTGTGTCGGATCTGGAAAGAAGGCAAGCAGGTTTCAAAGTCCAAAACGTTTAAAACCCGACCGGAAGCCGAGGCGTGGGCGGGCAAGATTGAGTTATTGATGAAGCGGGAAAATACAAAAAGAACGCTCCACGGGATTGTCCAGCGGCTTGATCAACGATTTGAATCCTACGATGACGAATGCAGTTTGAGAACCATTGGGGAGTTTGTCGGGGTGTTTAAAACGGCGCTTGACCATTTCAAACCTCTGGAAGATACAACATTCCTAATGCTGAGATCGGATACCATTGAGGCTTTTTTTGAAAAACGAGTAGAGGAGGGAGCCAGCAGCAAAGAATTGTTATTTGAAGCGGAATTGTTGTTTTCTATCTTCAGGTATCGGGATGGTAAGGATAATAAGCGTAGTGCAAACCTGGTACAAATGGCTATTACCGCTTTGCGTACTCGAGGAATTATGGAATAACGTCACAGCTCAAATGCCTGCTGGCTAACCTGTCCCGTCAGGTGCTCGTTGGGTTGCCAGTTGCCATACACCAGCTCTACGCAGTCTTTTTGCCGACCACCTCCGCCGACGGTGTATTGGTAGTCAATCTCTTTGAGAAACATGTTGGAAAATACCGACCGGATATCTGGATGGTCATTGATACTGATGATCATCCTTCCTTTCATCGTTTTGGCCAGCGCTGCCATTCGTTCATAGTGCTCAAAATCAAACTCAACCCCATACCCTTCGGTTTGCCAGTACGGTGGATCACAATAGAAGAGGGTGCCTGGCCGGTCATACTTGTCTATAACTTTCTCCCAGAGGAGGTGTTCTATATGCGTATTGGATAACCGGAAATGAGTATCTGCCAGATCCTGCTCCAGAGAAAAAATGTTGAACCTCGGCCTCGAGGTAGCACTGCTGCCAAAGGTCTGACCACTCACCTTGCCACCAAAAGCGAGCTTTTGCAGATAGAGAAATCTTGCGGCTCTCTGAATATCTGTCAGGGTTTCTGGTTTGGTATCCAGTAACCATTGATAATTCTGGCGGCTGCTCAATGCCCATTTAAATTGACGGTAGAACTCTTCCAAATGGTTTTTAACCACCCGATAGAGGTTCACCAGTTCGCCATTGATATCATTCAGCACCTCCACTTCGGATGGTTCTTTCATAAAGAACAGGGCCGCAGCACCACAAAACGGTTCAACATAACAGGTGTGATCGGGGAACAGTGGCAGAATGTACGGTGCAAGTTTTCGTTTGCCACCAATCCAGGGTATTAATGGCTTAAACATGATGGCAGCCCATGAATTTGAGGTGGGGTTTCGATATAGTGCGAAGTCGCTCTTGTGTGGCATAATGGCGTCTGTCACCTGATCAGGCTTAGTAACCTGCTAATGGAGACGTCATCTTTCAGGACGACTGGCATTCTGTGCCGGGTGTCTTTGTGCCATACAAGAGCGTTTACGCGAAAGTGCAAAGGGGCTGCATTAGGGCTTTACTAAGCGCCCGGCTCCACCTCTTTTTTCAGTGACTTTTTTCTCTTTTCGTTTCGGTTAACCAGGCTTTCCAGTGCCAGGCTGGCCGTTCGGAATCCGCCTTTGGCAGTAAAGTCTTCTGTGGCTTTTTCCATGGTTTTCAGCATATCAATGACCTTGGTTAAATCATCGTTGTCCTGATCGGGCCAGAGTTCTGGCTCGGTGTGATTGTCGCTCATAATTTATCTCGTATGGGCGAGCAATCAGAATAGAGTAATCTTGGTTGGCTGGTTGGCTGGTTGGCTGGTTGGCTGGCTAAATGAGTGTAGCCCTTATACCGTATGGATTGTGAGCAGATTGCTAAACGGATGGGGGATTGTACGTTCTTGTTAGTACATAGTACAGGTGGCATTATTTTCTGTGATATTCATCAATCAGGATCTGCATTATGGGTAAAGCAAAAAAATGGGGCATCGGCATTGCCGTTCTATTGGTGTTGTCTTTTATCGGTAGCATGCTGCCGGAAAACAAAGAGAAGAAAGTGGCTGAACAACAGGCAGCTGTCGCTAATCAGCAGCTTGTAGAGACGATGACAGCACTGACACAGTTGCCAGATGTCGTGACAGAAAATGGTTTCACCCGTGATGTGGATGTTTCTCGATACTACATACACATCACAGATACCGCACCAGAGAATTTTGATAACGATCTGAAGTTTTCCCAGTCCTATTCGGCTGGAGCTATTCAAACTTATATTGATGCGTTAGTTAGTGAGGGGATAAATCCCAAGCAGGAAGAGCTTACAATCAGCCTTCGCCTGGTAACAAAAGAAAAAAGTGTGACAGGAAACGAGCAGTACCGGTCATTTGGCAGGATTGTCTATGATTACAACACTGACAATGTGACATGGAATGACGGCGCTGATTAATCACCAGGCTTAACCGCCTCCAGCGAATAGTTAAACCCACCTGTAGTCATGGTCAGTTGCGAACGGTTTATCCGCCACTGGCCATTGGCTTCCTTCCGAATACCGAACACATTCAGATTCGTTTCAGCCAACAGCAAAGTACCAAATGGCACCGGCCCTGACAGGCTCAATGTGGCATCGCTACGTTTGCTGGATTTAAGTTTCGATTGTGCGGCTTCTTTTGCCTGTGCCTGGTTGGCGTGAATCTTTTCAATATTCAACACCGGTTCACCTTCTCCCACTTTTTCAGTGAAGTATTGGGAATTGGTCACGTCATACCACTTGGCAGCCACAGAACCGTACTTGGTTCGGGTTGGCTGATTCAGTCGCCATATACTGACGTTACCAGGATATCCCAGCGCCACTGTTGGCAGGTTTTGACCACTGCTGTTCTTACCACTGTTGCGAGGGTTGAATACCAGAATATCCCCGACGATCTTACCCAGTGCATCGTGATCTTTCGCCAAGCGAGTGATCAGGTTGATATCGGATTCGCTTGTCTGATCCAGCTGATCAAACACGACTTTTTTAAACTGCTCCTGCACTTTCACCGTCAGTTTATGTTCACTGCCAATGGTTTCCAGAATGCCGGGCAGGTCAATATCTTTCCACGCTCGTGTTTTTTTCTCTTTCAATGCGCTGGTAAAGTTCGCACCATTGGCGGTTATGGTGATGATATTGCCACCCACACCGCCAGAGGGTTCTACTTCGTCCACGATCCAGCGGCCTGCCGGAATAACTGAGGCTTTGTCGCCTTGCTGATAGCCAAGTGCCACTTCCAGCATCACGCCCTTGGTGGGTAGTTCAATCAATTGGCCGGTGATCGGGTCGGGTGTATCTTCCAGTACTAACGTTAACTGGTCGGATTCATAACCGGCGGCATCGGTAATACTCAGGCTTTTGAATCGGCTGCGGATGGCCTCGGTGATTCTGGCGCTGTTGGCGTTGATTTCATATACGGGGGTCATTAATCAGCCTTCTTTCACCAGAGCTTCACGGATGCCGGTTCTGGTTTAGGCAGGTCTGGCAGTTCAATCAATAAGTTGGCAGGCAATATGGCAGGTTGTTCCCGCAGCCAGTAGTTGTGTCGGATCAAGGCTTGCAGGGTGACTGAATCATTGCGGTTGTAATACTTCAAACAGATCAAATCCAGGCAATCACCCGACTGCGTTCTGTATTGCGCTGTTGCCATAGCGGTCACCGTAAAAACTGAGAGATAAACTGAAGCTGATGGTTCGTGCCTGGTTGCGATAATCGAGGTTACCACTGGTTTCCTGACAACCGGTTACGCACCAGTACCCCAATACCTGACCAACGTCTTTAATATTGGTGACCAATAACAGCGGGTTACCTTTGCCCGCTTCTTTGGCAATCTCTTCCACAAAATACGCTTCACCAATTTCACCCGGGAAGATAATGCCGGACAGGCTCAGGGTCTGATCACCCAGACCAGTGAACTGTTTGGCAGGGTTTAACCCAAGCCGATCCTGGCTTGCCCATCTGAAAGACCAGCTGCGGTTGATAGAATCAACACTGGCGGTATCCAGTCCAAAAGCAAACCGCCCGAGTTGGGCGGTGGGTATCTGCATCATTGGAAAATAATCCTTAAATCATGCCCGGTGTCATATCAAACATAAAACCCCGGCTTTGTCTTGCCTGCTGTCGGTCACGCTCGTCCATTTTCTGCATAACGATATTGCCAATCTGCTCCGGATCCTGCCCGGGTTGGGTCTGTATGACCATGGAATTAGATGGGGAATAGTTGGTAGTGTTACCACCCACTGGTTTACGCTCTGGTAAGGCACTGCCCGAAGCAACAGAATCATCACCACCAAAAAGATCACCAATAACTGGAATGCTACCTAAAAATCCATCTCTGAACTCGACTACCTTCTCGGCAGCAGTGACCATCATTTCGACCATAATTCCAAGTGCTTCAATCACAGGAGAAATAATCGTCCACAGCAATTTGAAACCGGGAGCTATGGTTTTATAAATCAGCCCGCCAATACGGAATAGCACGCTGAACAGTTGTCCGGCTCCATTTGAGAATGCCTCGATGCTACCCTGATTGGCTTTTATCCATCCTCTCAGTTCTTCCATTCGTTTCGTTAGCCATGGCAAAGCAGGCCCCATTACCATTGCAAAAACAGCACCAATTGTATTCTTGATATCCAGCAGTGCATCACCAAAGGTTTCAGAGTTTCTGATAACATGATCAGGAATAATGTCTGCATCGTTTCTTAGTGCCTGCAATGCTTCCGAACCACCCTTGATGGTATTGACCATCTTGGCCGCCGACCCTCCCCAGAGCTTAATTGCCAGCTGTTGTTTATCGTTCTGGTTCTGTACCTGCTTCATGGCATCCGCGATTTTCATAATCTGTTGATCAGGGCTTAACTTATTGAGTTCACCGGCATTCAGGTTAAGAGCTGCCAATACATCAACCGCTTCACCAGTACCCAGCATTGCGGCTTCGGAAATTTTTTCTGCCTGATCCTGAAGCGCATCAATCATTTCATCGCCACCCATGCCGGTACGATCCGCAGCGTATTGCAATTCCTGCAGGGCTTTGGTGGTGACGCCCAACTGATCCGCCCGTTTGCCAATCACATCAAGGTTTTCAGCCATCCGAACGGTAGCAGCAAAACCTGCCGTACCAACAGCACCCGCAGCCAGACCAACCGCACCAATACCCGTTGCGGCTAATCCCAAACCACCCGCAAGGCCAGCACTGCCCCCCATAGCCGACACACCACGACCAACCATGGTGCCTTGCCCATAACCCATGGCACTGCGACCAACCCCGCGCAGTTTTTCCATGCGGGCGGTTTTTGCCAGCGATTGGTTCAGGGCTTCCTGTTGCTTTTCCGTCTGCTTGGCCTGCCATGCCAGCCGCTGTTCTTCCCTGGAAAGATTACGAATATCCACGCCGGCATTTTTAGCGGCTCGCTGGGATTGCTTCAGCTGCTTTTCAAGGCGGGTCTGAACATTCTTCATGGCCAGCGTATCGCCTTTGCCTTCGGCAATGCGCTGGTTCAATTTCTTCAGCTGGCTTTCGTACTTTTTAACCTCACGGGTACGGGCCAGCTGTTTATTGATCTTTTCGTAATTCTTGCCCAGGTCTTCACTTTCTTTCTGGGCCTGATCAAAGCTCTTGCCCAGAGAGCTGTTCACCGTCGCGCCGATGCCAATATTCAGGGCCAGCTTCTGTGCCATCACTTGTCCTCTTTTTTAGGCAAACCGTCCAGCCACCAGCGCAGGCGGGAAAGGGGCATGTTCATCAATTCGAGTTCTGACCAGTGGGTCCAGCTGTTCAAAATCAATAGCTGTTTGCGCAGCAGGCCGGGGTCGGGCAGGTACTTTATGGTAAAGCCGAAATTGGCGTAATGGCGTCCGGCACGGAGTTGGTAGTATCGCCTTCCGATGTCGCCGGCTCTGAATCCGAAGGCGCGTTTTCCCCCAGGGCGTATTCCCGTCTCAGCTTGGCGCGGTTGTCCGGATCGGCACGGAGAATCAGCAGGCCAATTTGTAAACGTTCATAGTCGCAGGCCGCCAGCTTGTCGATATCGTTGGGCGTCAGGTCGGTGAGCTCGCAGAGCAGAAACTGTTCTTTGGCAATGTCCCGAAGTTCCACATCGCCCTGAAACTTCTGGGAAGCCTGCAATGCTTTGCGAATATCCCCGGTGGTCGGTTCACGCATATCGACGGCTTTCAAGCGTCCTGCTTCGAGGTTGTATTCTCTTGTTAGTGGGATGTGTTCCAGGTTCTCTTGAAAAACAGTATCCAGCATATAGGTACCTCACTCCCGCAAGGCAGGAGTGCAGATCAAATTAGGGGAGGCATTCCCACGCGGAAGCATGGGATCAAGGGTTAGAGCAAAGGGTTACATTCCGAGAGATTTACGCATGCCAGACCAGATATCTTCACCGCCATCGGGCTTGAACACCACGGCCTTGATATCAATCTCCCGCACCAGTTCGTTATTCACATACTTGCTGTAGGCAGTAACGTGCATACGCTCGGTAATGGTGCTTTCACCGTCCGGTGATTTGGCGGACTCTTCAGAACGGGTAATCCGCCCCCAGAGCTCATAGCGAATCGGCACTTCATTACCGTCGTCATCCACGGCAGATGCCCGGTACTTGATGCCCACGTTGTTGCGGTGGGTGGCTTTGTAGGCATCAGCATCAGCGGTTTTCAGTGTCCAGGTGGCTTCCATGTTGGACACTCTGCCCATGGGGATTTCCAGCGTACCACCCACACCACCGGCGTTGTGTTCCTGCATCACCTCTTCAATAGCAGGCGGGGTAAATTCGGTGCTTTTCCCGATAAACCCGTAACCGTCTTTCGAGAAGACGCCCTGACGTTCATACACTCCGTTAGCCATTGCTGATCACCTCCGTGAGATAGTCAAAGTTCTGGGGGTGCGCGACAAAATTGAGCGACTCTGCCGGTGGTGGCACCATGTAATCAAAGTTCCAGAAGAACTGCCCCATAGCAATGGAGTCAGGTGAATTGAGTTCCGCATCGGCCCAGCACAATCCGTTGAGGATATGACCGGTGGCACGGAGTCGATTCAGGAAGTTCTGCACACCGGCCTGCACATCGTCCACATAGGTGGCGGTGATGTTGCGATCCATCGCCCACTGGTGCGCCTCAACCAGTGAATCGTAAATAATGCCTTTGGCTCGGCCCCAGTTTTCGAACAGTTTCTTCGGGTCTTCTGTCAGGCTTCGACAGCCCCAGAGCACATAACCACTGCCCGTATTCACTACCGTGGCAATATGGTTTTCGTTCAGGCGGTTGGCCGTGGTGTTCGGGTCATTCAGCTTAAAGTCAATATCCAGCACTGGCCCCAGTCCACCGACAACCGGCTGGTTCGACATTGTGGTGTGCCAACCATTGCTGTTATCGCTTTTTGCTCGCAGTCCGAGGGCATAGGCGGAGAAGGGGCGGTGTACTTCGCCACCCGTTGCTGTTCGCTCACGCCACCAGGTATGGAGCATCATGCCAAACTCAGTACCAAACTTTCGGCGGTAGCTGATGGCATTGTCGTAGTTAACGTTGTTGACGTTGTCGATGTAGCAGTAACCCCGAAGCCGTTCAGTCACGGTGATCATCTCATTGGCCGCCGCCTGATCTTGAGAAAAGCCGGGAATGCCAATAATCCGAGGGCTGTATCCGGTTTTGTTCTGAGCTTTCAGCAATGCCCACAACCCACGGCCCGTGGTACTGGAGCCAATGATATTGGTGAGGGTTTCCGCTTCGGTATCGCCTTCTGTCTCACGAACGACAATGCACAAATGACCACCAAAACGACCAATGATTTCCATGATCCATGGCAGGGTTCCGGAGCTTCCCAGCTTTTTGATCCGGCCCACTTCACTGGCTGATATGGCAACCGGCACACCTTCCGGAAACGGATCATCCTGACCACCGCCCAGGTAAAAGCTGGTGACCGGAATGACACCGGAGCCGGTAGATCCATCTGCCAGAGCAACCGTTGCCAGAGCCGTGGCTTCGGCCTTGGCATCGATGGCGGTTTTCAGTTGAGAGGCTGTGGTGGTTACTGCTTTGTCGGATCCGGTGGCCAGTGATACCCGAATTACCTGACCGGATACGGTAACGGCAATGGTCTGATTGGCGGTGCCCGGGTCTTCGGTGATGATGCGGATATTGTTTCCTGTATTGCCCTTGGCAACTGCTGTAAACAGCAGGGCACTATTGCCACTGCCCAACACGCCAGTTGCCGCCAGTGCGCCCTCAGCATCGGGCGCTGTGCCAACGATGCCAATGACGCTGGAGGCTACCGTGCGAATAGGACGGGCACCGGAATCATCTTCAATGATTCGTACCCCGTGCAGGTAGCGGTCGGTCATGGTGATTTTCCTTTGTTAATGGTTAGGGGGTACTGCGTTCTTAGAAAAAACAGGCACAAAAAAACCGACAGAGGTCGGTTGTATTTCTGGCTGGTTTTCCGGTTTCGGCGTTATCGTTTGACGACGCTGTACGCCTGCTGCTCATCGATGGCTGCAATGGCGGTGCGTTTTTCGTCGTCGGTCAGAGTGTTGTCAGCAAGGATCGCTTCCAGCTGCTTTTCAAGATTGTGGCGTATACCAAATATCTGGCCTGAAAAGGCATAGCTGTCTGCTTTGGCAATGATGCGCTGAACCAGCTCCGGCTTTGTGATATCCGTGCGGGTAGCCAGAATGTTATCAATCAGCTGGGTTGGTGGTTCCGGTGCTTCGCTGCTGGCTGTTTTCCAGTCCTGCCAGCGCCTTGCTTCTACTTCCTGTTTGTCCCAGCTGACCACTTCGGTTTTGGGGTAGGTGCTGGTGATGGGTTCCAGAATGGCGTTGGCAATTGTGTTGATGGAATGGAGTTTTTGGGTTGCCAGAATATCTAATGATGGTGGCGGTGGTTCGTCCAGTGCATCTTCTGGTGGTGTTTCACCTAGATTTTCTATTTTGTGAAAGCTGCCATCATGCAAGTAATACTCTTTACCTCTGAAGTCTGGTACCAGACACCAATCAGTCCTACTAGCATTAACTACCACTGTTTGATTATTGATGGCTTTAGGTGGTTTCGCAGACAATGTGTTTTTTGGCGGAACGAGGTATTTGTTAGGATGCTTTGGGTTTTTTTGAAGTGAGATTGGATTTAAATACTCACCAGTTTCATCGTCGTATTTATAGACACGCATTATATTTTTTCTCCGTGCCAAATTGCCAAGTATGATGATCTTGATCTTGGTTGGAACTGAGGACCAGTTGGAACTTCCCGTGAGGCATCAAACTCCAAATTAGAACAATAGAAACCAGATATTTGAGCTAATGCAGTAGTTGTTTGTTTTGAACCCTTCTTGAATGCTCCTCTAGCATCATTATCATTAAAAATAACGCCAGCACTTCCATGGGTGTTTGCACTTGCATTAAAGTCACCAGTAATGTTCATCATAGTATCTCTTTCGTAATCACCTGGTAATCGATTCGTTGAACCAATCGGACGAACAAAATCAGGCACATCCATCAAGATAATATTGTTCCCACTAATTGAAATAAACGGACTTCCAGATTTTGCTAACAACGGAAAATCAATAACGCCGTTAACAATAGTCGAACCATTTAAAGTAAAAAAACGGGGATCTTCCTTCCCCAAAAAATAAAGCTCATTTCCAACAATTCGATCAGTCAGCCCATCCTTTACCGAATCCCACCACGCTTTAAACTTCTGCACCGTGATCGCATCATCATTGATCAATGCCAGCATATCTTCCAGCGATGCTTTTTGAATAATCCCCGGAACCGTCTCCGTTGCCAATGGATTACTAAAATTGGCATCCCCCACCGTCACCGATCCGGGTGGAACATTATCCAACAACAGATCAAAAACAAAGGCACTATCACCAGAGCTGATTTTCCCAGGCCCATCTGTATCCGGCTGCAACCCCTTGGACCAGATTGCAAACAGCACATTACCGGCATACACCGAAACCTCATTGCCTTGATAGGTATCCGAACTCTGATCCGTCACCGCAATATGCACATACAATGGTGCCGGATTATCACCACCACCGGCAGGCAGTCGTTTAAACTCACTCTGCAAGGCCGTGGCCGTTTTATCCGGTGACCAGTTGCCCGTGCCATAGCCCACTTCGGTCAGCGTCAGCTGCACACCCGTGGCATCGGCATCAATTGCCGCCTGTCGTCCGGCATCGGTAATAATAAAATTCAGCGTGCTCATAGCGTTCCCTTTTCAGGCTGTTGTCAGAAGAATCGGTCAGGCAGCAGGGCAGCGGAACCGCTGCAGGGTGATGCAACGGCCGATGCCGATCATATTGAGAGACGCACCACCGGCAGTGCCATTCACCAGGGTAAAAGAGTCCGATGCCCGCACCGCCTTGAACACCGCCTTTTCCATGTTGTACTGAATCTCGGCCGTGCCGCCGGTGGCGGTGATCTTATACTGGCAGGGTGCCATGTCGTCCGGATAATCCCGGTATTCCCGAACGGTGGTGGTAACACCAAAACTGGCAGCGGCTTTCTTGATGCTGTAAATGGTGCCCTTGGTGCTTTGAATCTCGATGGCGTTCGCCACTTCCGAGCGTTTGATATGCTCCGGCCATTGATCGTCCCAGTCATCCAGCCCCAGGGCACTGGCCAGCCAGGGCAAAAGATGCACCGGGCACTGTTCAGCGTTCCATAAAGAACGGCAATCAAAATCCACCGGTAACAGCATGTCGGCGGTGATGGCTTCCATTGCCCGTTCCAACGGTGTGGCATTGGGGGGCAGCAGGCTGGTGTTGGTGTAGGGTGTTGACGTGCGGTCAGACACTGGCTTCCCTCACAGTAATGCCGGTGCAGTAAGCAGCCTGCCGGTTGTTCACCAGAATATCCGCTGCCGGGCTGATGATGTTGACGTTTTCCACACCGGCCAGACCAGCAGCATGGTCAATCTTGGCATGGCGGACACTGCTGCCAATCCGGTGCATCTGGTCGGCGTAGGCCTGCAGACGCTTTTCGGCCTCGGCAATGACCACGGCTTTATCCGGCCCGTCGTACATGGCGAGTTCTACCTCTATGGCGTACTCCATTATCTGGGCACTGCGGGTTCGGGGGCGGTCGTTACCGGGTCTGACTTTTTCATCATCCAGCGCGGTGGCCACGGTATCCAGCAGAGCCTTGCTGGCCTCACCATTCCCAACACTGCTTAATACCGTGATCGCCACATCACCGTACTGTGGTGCACTCAGGCCTGCATCGTAATCCAGCACAATATCATTGCCGGAGCGTTGGAACACTGGCCGGTCCACCATGGCATCTTTTACCGTGGGGTCGGCACTGAGGCTGTGATAGATATAGGACCCACGACTGCCAGCGGTGGTAATGGCCTCCGGCTTCAGTTGAATACGACGCCGGAAACTCTGGTTGCTTTCATAGGTGGGTGGCACCGGGGGTGTTGCCTGCGGATCGCCCGCATCAATCATCAGTCGTTTAACATTCAACAGTGCACCCAGCCCTTCCAGATCCGCATCCTGAGCATACTGCAAAAAGACCGACAGACTGCGCTGCTGGAATCGCTGCTGCTGAGTCATGGTCCAGTAAGCAGTGGTATTGGCCCAGCGCACAAAGGGGTGACTTTCCCTGTCCAGGTAAAGCAATGCCCCCAACTCCGTGGCGGGGACCTTGAAATATTGTTCGCCATTGTCACTGGTGACCAGTTCCGCTTCCAGAAAGACCGGCTGCTTGTATTGATCAAACAGCAATGGCTGAGATCCGGACAGGCGATCAATAATCTGTTTTCGTAATTGCTCAAAGTCCAGCTGTTCCACCACCGTGGGCGGTGGCAGTTCATCCAGCGGAATAGCGGCAAAATCATTGCCCGGCACTGCAGCGCTGTAGGTCATAGGGTAATGTTTTCCAGTTTCAGACGGGTGCCTGACAACGTATCCACCCCATAGATATGCAGGGTGACATTGCCCGGGGTGTGCATCACCGGTTCAAAACCAGTGACCAGAAAGTCAGGTTCCCAGCGGTTAATTGCTTCTGCCGCTTCGGAATAGAGTGCAGTCAACCAGGTCGGTGTCACATTTTTATCAATCAGTTCCAGAATGCGGCTACCAAAGTCACGACGCATGACGGTTGAGTTCACCGGAGTAGAGAGAATGGTGGTGACCGACTGGCGCAACCGATTTGCCCGATCCAGTTCAGCCCCGGTGTGGATATCGATAAATTCATTCATGGTTATTGCGTTGCACTGGGCGTGCTGGTCGGGCGTTCCTGGTTACCCGTGTGGGTATGGCCGTTGTAAATATCCCGATCTGCCGACATGCTCCGCTTGCTGTCGGAGATATTACCGGTGGCGTTGATATTGCCGTTTACCGTAAGGTCTCCGGTAAAGGTCAGACCACCACTGGCGACAATGTTGACCTTTGCACCATCGGGCAATAAAGCCGACAGTGTATGACTGCCTTTGTGATAACTGATCTTGGCCCCGTCGCTGAATTGCATCAGCGGATGATCGGGGTTGGTGCTGGGTGCCGGGGCATTGTCTGACCAGAGCGATGGCCCTACCACAGCCTGCTCGGTAATCCCCCCCGGGGAAAAGATCAGCACCTGTTCACCGGGGGATGGTAACCAGCTGGTGCGGTCATCCCCGGCACGACGGGTGCCCAGTGGTAACGGTTTGGTTTTCAATCCGTCGGCGGTGATGCAGATCACCCGGTCACCTTTAATGGAGTCAACCTTGGCAAACTGAATCAGGTTGTTCAGTAACCGGTATAACTCGCTGATGTCCCAATTCATATCACTGCGATTCATCATCAAACCCGGTCAGCTGTTGATAGTCCGGCTGGCTGGGCTTGCCGATGTCGGGAGATTTGCTGGCGTAGAGTGTTTCCGGCAGTGGTGCCGGTTCGACGGTTGGACCACCGATATAAAAGGTTTGTGACCAGGTAACGGCCCAGCTTTCAAAACCGCTTTTCTCCGGGCTGTATAACGCTGGCTGACAGTTGACATTGCCCGGCGTACCACAGGCATTACCCAGACCCCAGTGAGACAAACCCACCTGTTCCACCACCCGCATGAGTTCGGCGGCAAACTGTCGAATCTCCACCTGAACTTTGGGGGTTCGGGTACTGAGAATGCAGGTCAGGTTGCAGTCCAGGATAATGCCGGTTCTGCCGGTGCCGTCTCTGCCTTCCAGTGCCATGTTTTCAATAGAGAACAGTACACCCGGCGAGTTCACCGGCTTACGTTCAAAGGGGTCGTACTCTGCCACGGTATCCAGCTGGTTGGACTGGTCTTTCCAGTGATCGGTCACCGCACGCAGAATAGCGCCATGGATAGCCTCCATGGTAGTGTGCTTCTTTTCACTCATGGTTAATGGCGTAGTTCAGTTCTTGTTTCAGCAGTTCCATGAAACGCTTTTGGGCGGGGAGCTCCATGCGGTCGATGGCTTGCACTACCGGATCGTTAAAGGCGTAAACCGCTCTGGCAATGGGGAACCGATCACGGCCCACCCGATAGAAAACTTTGTTGTTGATGATGAATGCCTGGTAGAACTCACCAAAGCGCCCGATCTTGACACCCGCATCGGTTTTTACCGGTCTGCCCAGTTCATCGGCATAAATGGGATTAAGACCGATCCAGATATGGGTCACCAGTCCGTCTGACGTTCGTTCCTTACTGACAAAGATACGGCGATTGTCTTTCAATATTTTCTGGGGAATCTCCGATGCCCGGCTGACAATCAACCGGATTTGCCGCTCTGCCCAGGCGGAAAACTTGCGATCCGCTCTGGCGACTGCCCGACGGATAGCCTGTTCTTTGCCTTCCAGCCCTTCGGTCAGTTCGTTAACGGCCTGTTCAACATCCAGTTCGATGGTGGTCATTTCCACCGTCCGGTATCCGGGTCGTCCTGTCCTTCTGCTAATGGCAGCAACGTCACGCCATCGCCACTGGGTCTTGGTTTGCCGATGGTGTAAACGCTGTTGCGAATGGTGAGCACATCACCTTTTTGCAAACCACTGGCGTCCTGATCGGTCAGGGTTACTTCCGGTGAACGGTAATCCATCGGCAGGCTACCCAGTGCTCCTTCATTGGCAGGGAATTCAAAAACACCGGAAACCACACGACCATCGGGCAAACTGACCGGCTCGCCCAACCGACGGATAATCCGGGCATTATCAAAGCGGCTGACAAAATCGCTCATGCTTACCTCAAAACAGGCTGACGGATATTGATCCAATCAGCCTTGATGGATTAACGGTTCAGCTTTACCGCAATGGAAGTATCACTATCCGAAGCGGCTGACCAGCAGGTACCGGCAGCCGTATTGCCACTGGCTGTAGCGGTGATCGTTCCATCCGACTTGAGATAAACCTTGGCACCCTGGGTAATAGCACCAGTGCCTTTGGGCAGATCAAAAACGCCATCAGTCATACCCACCGCCAGTTCACCGGACAGTACAGTACTGATAGCGACCACCACCACGGTACCCACCACCACTGCAGAGCCGGAATCCACATCCGCCGCCGCAGTGAACTCAATGGTTTTGCCTTCCTGCAAATAATTCGTTGCCATGGAAATGTCCTCGTATTCAGAAACAGGAAGCCCGGCGCTTCAGGCAGGAAACACCGGGCAGGAAAGGTTTACAGCATGAGTGCTGCTTACCCCTTGATCTCTACGAAAGAGCGGAAGTCCATGGGCGCAACACCGGCATCCAGTGCCACCTTGAATTGGGTTCCGTCAACATCCCAACCCTGTTGCTGTTCCAAACGTGGTGCAGGGTTGCCATCCATGTAAGCCACTTCGATGGTATCGTACATATCACCGGCCACCAGATAACTGGTCGCGGCGGATGCGCTGTCCAGTCGCGCTTCGGAAATAGACTCCGCCATACCGAACACAGGGTTAGCGGCTTTACTGTTGGTTTTGCTTGGGTCAGCTTCGGAGCGAAGCAACGAACCGGCAGTGCCTTCCAGTGCAACCGGAGTCAGCAGATAGCCCGGTCCGATATTGAGATGAGCATCACCGTCCTTGTGAGTTCTCATCAAGGTTCTGCCTTTGTCCAGATTCTCAATGGACAGACCACCGGTCAGCGTATTTTTGTGAGCGCTGGCGAACAGCTTCACACCGTCGGACATTTCAGGGTTGCCGGTCAGAATCGCATAGACCAGATCACCCACGGTTCTGGCAGCAGCTCTGCCCATGGCCTGTGGCAGTCGTGTGAAGACAGAGAGATCATCGTTGATGATCGCCTGACGGGTAATGGAGAACAGCTTGCCATAAGTGGCCAGCAGGATGCTTTCCCCACGATCACTGACATTGCCGTATTTAAACTCAGCACCTTCCGCTACTTCTTTCAGGCTTGGGAAGGTGTTCAGGCCCACACGTTTGGTGGGTTTGAAATCGGTGAGTGTGCCTTCACGAGTCCAGCGGGTGAAGGTTTCAGGCGTTTCATCCCAGCCACGGAGCATGGCTTTATGGGCAACATCCGCCAGCACATTGCCGAAATCACTGGTACTGTGAGTGAAGGCAGCGGCCACCATGTTCATACGGCTGTCGTATGCCGACATATTCACGCCTTTTTCAGACAGTGCAGCCCGTGCCATTTCCTGCAGGTTGAACGACTTGTATGGATTGTCCTTCTCGGCTTTCACATCTTTGAACACACGGGCTTCCAGGGCATTCAACAGACCGTCGAAAACAATGCGACCGTTGTCGGCATGCACATGCACGTTATTGGATGGCGTACTTGGGCTGGTACCGGCACCCAGTCGGTTCAGTAGTTTGTCTTTGGCCTGTTCCGGTGTGATGGTGGTATCACTCATGCACTCAATCAACAGATCAGTATGCTGGCCATTGAAGGGGGTGAAGATGGCGCTGATCTGGTCGTTGCGCTCCTGGGCGGTCATGGTCTTGCTGGTATCACTGGCTGCAGGTGTCGGGTTACCGCCCGCTGCCGCCTGGTTATGCTCTTTAGGCATAGGTGCTTTCTCCTTGGTGTGTTGAGGGGCGGAACCCTCGGGGTTTTCCGGTTGTTCGGAACGATTGGCTTGATTGGTTGCGCTCTGGAAGAAGGCCAGCGCCTTATCGGGAATATTTTCGGTAATATTTTGCAGTCTTTTTTTGCCTTTGCTGTTCAGGCTGGCGGCCATGGCAGGCGCTTCAAAGACTTCATCAGCAAAACCGGCGTCCACCGCTTCCTGCCCGAAGTACCAGGTCTCTTCATCCATCAGTGCGGTGATCTCTTCTTCCGACAGGCCGGTACGTTTCTGGTAGGTGGTCATCAAAGAGGATTTGATCTGATCCAGCAGATCGGCCATTTTCCGCAGCTCGTCCGACTCACCCCAGGCATACGACCATGGGTTATGAATCATAAAGGCGGCAGACTCACCAATCACAATCTTGTCACCGGCCATGGCAATAATGCTGGCAATGGAAGCCGCCATGCCATCCACATAGACTTCAACAAAGGCGCTGTCCTGCTTCAGCAGGTTGTAAATGGTGACGCCTTCAAACACATCCCCACCCGGGCTGTTGATCCGGACCCGTATAGTATTGATCGTGCCGTTGGCTGCCCGCAGCTCTTTCAACTGGTTGGCAATGTTCTGGGCGGTAATGCCCCACCAGCTGCTGATCTCTTCATAGATGATCAGTTCGACCACTGAGTCAGCGGCCATTTTCAGGGAGTACTTACTGGTCTGTTTGGGCATTGTCTGAAACCTGTATGGAGGGTTTGTCAAAGTAGGGGTCGGTATCGGTCACCAGACCATCTTCACGGTTGGTCTGAATCTCTTTCAGGCGCTTGGCCCTGACCTTCACTGGATTACGACCTCTCGCCCGAATGGCTTCCGCATCGGTGGCATGGCCATTCCTGACATTCTGTTTCCAGGCATTGGCCTCTTTCACCGGATCAATCCACGGCATCACCGGTCCCAGGTACTCCGCATCAAACAAACTGCGGACATCCAGACTGGCCGGCGCACGAAGAACACCAGAGGCAATGGAGACCCGGATCAATGATTCATAACAGGGCATGGACCAGCTATTGATAAACTGATCCTGAAACACGGCGTGGGTACTGGTGACGTCCACCAGTTCTTGACGCTGGCTGGAATAGGTGCCCATGTAGGTTCTGGAAACCGTGCTGTAGCTGCTGGCGGTTCCGGCACAGGCCGCTTTCAGCATGGCGTCACGGTATGGGGTTAACAGGGCACTGGGGCGATTGCTTTCAATAGTGCCGACATCCTCCCCGGGGGCGAGATTGTCAAACACCATGAGTGGACTGATATCAAACGAACGCTCATCGTCATCGTCGTTTTGATTCCCCATGTACATCTGGGGTTCGCCCTTTTTGATATAGGCGGTCAGTGCCGCCGATACCTTGGCGGCTACCTGCTCGGCGTGTTCATAGTCTCTCAGGTCACCCAGTCGCTGAATCACCGGAGCCAGCAGGGAAATACCACGGGCCTGACGGGAACGACGAGCCAGTTTCAGATGCAGTATGTTGTCTGCTGACACCCGTTTGGTGGTCAGGCTCCACTTGCCCATCAGGTTGCCGGGATGATCTTTGTAAATGTGGTAAGCGGTTGGCTTGCCCCAGGCATTGCGCTCAACACCACCGACAATGTTACGGCTGGCATCGATCTGGCTTTCCGATGGCAGATAGTCCGCCTCCAGCAGCTCAACCGCCAGCGGTACCCGGGTAGCGAACTGATACAAATTAACTCGCCCCTGTACCAGCTGCCCCAGCATCTCACCATCCCGCAGCCAGCTGAGACAGACAATACGCTCCGCATCACTGCGGGGCATGCCACAGGTGGTGACGGATCGGGACCATTCTTCAAACAGGCCGGAGAGTTCTTCCGCAAAATCCGTAAGGATTTCGCCACTTTTATCCCTGGGCGTAGGCTCAATCAGAATACCCTTGGCACCGATGACCCCTTTGACTTTCTCATCCAGAATACCGGCGGCCAGATCATAGTTTTCATCCAGCCATCGGGCCTGCTCCCGCAATGAACGGGAGTGGATCGCGACCGCATCACCGGAACCGGTAGAGCGTTTGATCTTGCGCAGCCGGTCCGGCCTGGCCGCCTCATGCTGTGCCAGTATTTCAAATTGCGCCCGGGCTCTCAGACGGTTCAATGCCCGCTGGGGAAAGAAAGGGGCAATCATCCGGTCAAGAATATTCACCAGTTAATGACTCCCACACTGTAAGGCTTGCGACGGGTTTTCGCCTGTAGACGACGCTCCCACTCTTGACGGCCCTCACGGATTTCATTGAGGTTTTCCATGGTGATGGTGCGACCGTTCATGGAGACGTTCTTCCCGGCAAGCAGGTCTTTTTCGGCCTGAATGTACAGGTCGATCATCTGTTGTTCTGGAGACATAGGTATTTAGAGCCAGCTGGATTGATGAACGGACTTTCGTTTTTTGGTGGACTGGTTTTTTCGGCCTTCCGGTCTTGCCCGATCCAGGTCAAGCCCGAAGTGCTGTTGGGCAATACGGACCGCAGCCAGGTTATACACCTCCAGGTCCGTCGGTTCGTTACGGACACCGGAAGGGCATTCCCACCGGTACACCCGCCGACCTTTAACAAAGCTGAGTTTCTTGCGCTCAGCAGTCAGCCCTTTGAAATAGAGTTCATCCGCCCATTCCACCATGGGCAGGTGCATATACCCCTTGATGGGTTTGGTCAGGTCTTTGGCCTGCATGGCCAGCCGTGAATAGATAATATCCTTGGCGTTATCGGTACCGACTTCCGTCAGGTAGACGCCTTTGCGGTTTCGCTTCCGGGGGAAGTTGGCCACCGGCTTACCGTAGACCGACGCCCCTTTGATGGGAATGCGCCGCATCGGGTCTTGACGACACCAGGCATACACCTCATCGGTATAGTGACCACCGGAGTCGATACAGATCAGACCCACGGACATTTTCGCACCGCTGGCATGGTGAAAACTCTGGTCAACGTATTCGGTCAGTTTTTGCCAGATCAGTTCACCGGCAGGATCACCGATCAGACGCTTGTAACCAATCAGCCAGCTTTCTTCACCCGGGCCATAGGCCTTGATCTTGATTTCCAGTCGATCATCCTGGGTGTCCACGGAACCGGCGATATAGACAGCCCATTCCGGTATGGTGGGCAGATAGGTTTCCCTTCGGGCGTAAAGGTTTTCCCATTCCAGCTTTTCGCCGGTTTCGTCGTCCCAAGTCTCACCAAGGGTGGTATTGACGAAGGTCTTTAGTTTTCCCTGGTCGTCTCTGGTATTCAGGAAGTCTCTGGCGATACGTTCCCAGGTTGTGAACGGGCTATAGGCTGTCCAGATATTCCAGGTGACAGACTCGGGGGGTTCGCTGACTTGCCCATTCAACAGAAACTCGTAGCCATCAACCGTGGTGATGCCTGTCTTATGACATCGCCACTGGGCTTTGGCAAAGTGCGGGGTCAGCTCATGCTGGCGAATCACACAGCCATTGTGTTCACACAGATACCAGACATCCCTCGGGTTATTTTCTGCCCACTTAATACCAAATGGGGCATCCTTCCCCCCCCACTTTAACGACTGATACTCCCCACAGTGCGGGCAGGGCACGAACATAAGAAAGTCAGTCTCTGACTCCTGGGCTGCCCGTTCAATCTGGCAGTGCCCTTTGATCTTGGGTGTGCTACCCCGGATGGATTTCGGGAAAGCAGAACCTTCCAGTCGTTTATCACCCAGAAAGGTAGGGGCTCCTTCTTTCTCCACGTCTTCCGGAAAGGCCGCCAGCTCATCATAGATAATGAAGTCCAGCGACTTTTCCCGATAGTTCTTTGCCGCCGTGCCACCCAGGCACCAGAGCTGCCGCTGGTTACTGAACTTCTTGGCTTCCAGCGTATTGTCCCGGTGCTTCTTGCCAAACCATGGGGCCAGCTTTTTCAGTACCGGAACATCCCGAATAGCCGTTTCCACATGGGCTTTCATAAAGCCACTGGCGGCACTGTCCGTTGGCTGGAGAATCATGCCGTTGCGTTTTTTGTGTTGCAGCTGATAACCGGTAGCCGCTTTCAGCATTTGGGAGTAACCAACCCGGGCCGACTTGATCAGGTTCACTACCCGGATCTCGTCGTTACCCATGCTGTTCAGGATCGCTACCTGAAACGGTGCGGTCTCCCAACGCCCCTCGATGTAGGCCGATTCAGCCGACAAATAGAAATTCTCATCCGCCCATTCTGAACAGGTCATGGGCACTGGCCGGTGCATAGCCAAGAATCCAAGCCTGGCGGCTTTACATAGATTCTGCCGCTGTCTCGGAGAGATATTCATCAAGGTACTGGGGGATCAACTCATGGCCACGGGCAATGGCATTTTGTGATTTTACAATTTCCCGTTTGAAGTTTTCCAGCTGGACTGGTGTCAGTTCCGGATGCTTCCGCTTCATGTTCAGCACCAGAGTATCCAGAATGCCTGCCGCCTCAGCCAGGCATTTACCCAGCACATAAGACTGTAAATCCACCGGGGCCACTTTGCCTTCGGCCAGTTCGTTCTTTAGTTCCTGCCCATCGGCCTGTGCCCGGGTCAGTCGGTACCGTTCAAATTCAATGGAATCCGGATCCAGCTCTTCGGCACTGGTTGGTTTATGTTTCGATGCCTCATTAGCAAGACGATTGTCCAACACGGATCGGGCATCAAAGTAGACCGAACGACCAATCTTGCATAATGGCTGTACGCCCCATTTATCAAAGGCTTGAACGCTAACGCCAAGGCTTGCCGCCATGTCCGTTTTCTTTAGCCAGTGGGGTTCTGGTTGCAGTGCCTTATTCCCTGACATTTAAACAACAACCTGGCTCTGAAAAGCCTCATAAATAGTGAAAAACCGCGCCTCCGCCGACCCGTCTTTTCGTATGCCGGGGAAGGACCCGCGCTATCCGGCAACACCGCGCCACTTACGTTGCAGGTCTTGTGTGGACGGCTCTGGCTGTCGGTTGATGCTGGTCAGATCCTGCACTCGCCTGATTAACTGGCGGTTACGTTCCCTGAGTCGGTTGATGATCTGGTGATCTTCAAGCGGCTGCTCATTATCAGAACGCACTTCACCCAAGCCATTACAGCCCGTGCATACCATCAGGCTCCAGATACCCTTATGCTCTCCGGCACCATTGCATTCAGTGCAGGTGATCAGGTGCAGGCCTTTTGGTTCTCTACTAATGGGGCACCTCCGAAGGGCGGGGCACGTATTGCCCGGGCTTAATGCCATACAGGGCAATCATGGCTGCATCCCGTTTGTCGGCATTGCTCCTACCCGTCCATCCGGTCAGCCGATTGAAGTATTCGCTGTCTTTTTTGGCCTTCTTGAACCGGCCTTTCAATGGAGCAACCATCACATAGCGGCAATTCAAACGAATAAGATATTGTTCAATAAGACGAGTGACGCCTTTTGCTTGACCAACATTCTGGCCGATCTTTTCCCTGACCTTGGCCTTTTGACCATTGTGCTTTGCGTACAAAGCTTTGTTCAGCTCTACATCCTCAACCGCAAAGATCACATCAGGCTCAACTTCCTTTTGCAGCTGAATAAACTCCTGCAGGTCAAAGAAGTCCATATTCTGCAGGCTTTCAATCTGTCCGTTACGGACAATCGCCACGCCAGAAGCTTCCAGATCCGGATCAATCCCGATGATCATCATACTGTTCAAAATACTGTTTTGATTGTTCAAGAAAGGTTTTAATCATCATCAATTGAATAGCCCGGCAACTGAAAGGCTTTCTATCACTTCCCCAAAGGCAAAGCCTGCAGCAAAAACAAGCGTTGCTATAGCTGCAATCACGGCAGCATGACTTAGGTTAATTCCGGTTTTATCCGCTCCTTCTGGTGTCATCTGGCCTTCTACCTTTACTGTGTTGGATGGTTTATACTGCTTACTCAATTTATTTATTGGCCCTAGCTCAGCGGGGTCAGGATGGCGAGAAAGACACCGCTCAACGCATGCTGGACAAAATGCTTGAAGCCAATGGACTGACCTATGCCGATCTGGGGCAAGAGGTTAGAGAATGGGAAGTGTTCAATTTTGGCGGAAAGAAGATCCTTAAGCGGCTATTGAATCAAATTGTAGTTTCGGTAATTGGCAGGGAACGTGGGTGCTACACCGACAGGGCCCGGAAAAACAGCGTGCTTGCTGAAGTCACGATTGCCGAAAAAATTGAAATTGAACTGAAGTATTCCCTTTATAAAAAAGCCCTTGAGAATGAGTTGGAGGAAACCTTTCTGGCGTTTATTCATCGTCATCACATTTTCAATTGCGATCAGTCAGAACCAGAGGAAGAGCTCCAGATGTCTGAGGAAGAACTGGAAAAAATGCAGCGACTCGCAAAGAAAATTATGACCATCCAGCATGTGGATGTCAGGCAGGCCTTGCCGGAATCCATTTGATCAACTGAGCAATCATCCACATAACACAACCACTGGGCTTAATCACCAGCCTATAGGACTTTTTATGCCTAATCACGTAACCAATATGATGCAGTCCAGCAAAGAAGTTATTTCATCAATGATGAATGATGCCGGGTTGCCCGATTTTTCACTGGTCATTCCTATGCATGGTGATCTTGATCTTCAGGGACGTGGGTATTCTATGTCTGCAGAAGATGCCGCCAAATTAGTATGTGGCAATCATACCCATGAAAACCCACTGATTGCGATGTTGTCGGCCAGAGAAAGAGAGTCTATTGATGTAACTTCGTTTAGAGATACTGAGTTTAATCAGTTTCTTCAGATGGTCATTAATAAACGGAAACATGGCTATTACCATTCTATGGATTTCGCCAGAAATGCATGGGGTACTAAATGGGGAGCCTATGACTTTGACAAATCAAGATCGACTGAAGAAACCTTAGTTTTTGATACCGCATGGAATAGTCCAGAGAAAATATTTAAAGCCCTTTCTAAAAAGTTTCCCGACGAAAAAATTGTTATTAATTATGCCGATGAAGATTTGGGTTCTAATTGTGGAAAATACACATTATTAAATGGGGAGATTATTGAATCGGACATTGCTCCAAGCTACAGCGAGCAATCAACAGAAGAAAAAAGAAAATGGAATGAGTTTGCTTTTTTACTCTGCCATGGCGAAACAGATCCAAAGGAATGGGGATATGACGAACAATGGAACCTTACAGAGTGACCATTAAATAAACCAAAAAAACACCGGCCACCAGCGCCGGTTCTTTGCATCAACGCTAATTTTACTCCGAGTGAAACATAGGTAAATCCAAAACCATCTATGTCAACTCTATGGCAAAGCCAGAAATAACAGGTAACCATCTGATTTTATTGGCCGATGATGACAACTCCTAATGGTCTTAGCCCGTGTCTTCTTCCCCCAGAAGCGCGGGTTTCTTTTTGGCTGCCTTTTATGTTTCAGCTCTTGATCCTCGTGGCTCTTAAAGATCTTTAGTTGGTCAGGCGAAGAGTAAGTTGGCCGTGTCTACTTTTGTCTGCATGAACGGCTTTTCGTTTGTTATGCATCAAAAACCTGGAAAATGATTAAATGGCAGCATGCGCCTGGAGTGATCAGTGAGTTGAAACAGAGCCGCTCTCACCACTGTTTTTCTTATCAGGAGAGAGGGGAGCCGCATCACCCAAAACCTCATGATCCACAGTGCTTTCTTTCTGTAGCTGCTCAATTTGCTGGGAAGACATATAAAAATCCGCTTCTCGACCCTCCAGAACCCGCTGACCATGCCAGGGCAATAGTCGATAATCTGCGTGATGACTGTAATCGAGAAATGGATACTTGATAATCTGAAAGTAGGGGGAGTAATCAAAGTCACGGGGCGTGCACAGCTTTGGATTTCGTTGAAAGAGTTGTACGCCGGCATCGCCATCGTGTTTAACCAGGGGCAGGATGGGAAAGTGGATAAAACTAAAAGCTTCAGCAATCATGGTTGAGCAGACGGTTTTTGTTTCCTGACCCGGAGAATGCTGAAATAACGAGGAGCCAAGTCTTCTGGGCAGGAAAGAGTAGGGGAAGAAGAACCGGGCAAGATCAAGAATCTGTCTGACATTGTAATCCATACCCAGGCGGCTGGTTGCGTAGTGTATTACTTTCTGGCTGTCACTGTAGCTCAGACCTTTAGGTCGGCATATCCGCAAATGCTCCCCTTCATAGTTTTTCAGGGGCTGGATGGCGGTACCGATTCCCAGTTCACTCTCAATAATCAGTTGTTCATCAGGGGAGCCGCCATAGGATTCACTGACAATCTGGCGAATTCTGTCATCCTCAATGTCGTGTAGTCGGCCAAGGTAGAGCATGGCATGGGACCAGGGGCTTTGAGTTGTTTGCTTAATAACCCGGCTGACTCTGGATCTTCCTTCAACCAACAGAACATCGCAGGGCTTAATTTCATGCCTGACACGTTCAAAATCACACAGGGGGCTTGTTCTTTCCTGAACGTTGTGGCTTAGCCAGTCTGTAAGGCATCCCGCAACCATTTTGAAGAGTTCCATACTCCAGTCCTGAGCCAATCTTTATTTCTTTATGTTAGCATTGGTTATTCTTGACATTATGAATTGAGATAAAATTGACATTTTTTCATGAGTACATCTGCTTGATGGCAAGCACCCTGAAAAACATCAAAAAGCTGTTACTACCAAATAAGGCATAATAATGGGCTGAATAGCCAGCAAGCATGGGAGTATGCTTTGTGAACAATGGATCAAAGCCGGAAAATATTGTGGCAAATCTGCAGTTTTTGAATAAGAAAAAAGGATTGCCTCCTGTACACAGTTGGAACCCTCCTTTCTGTGGTGATATTGATATGCGCATCAGTCGGGATGGCCGTTGGCACTACAATGGCTCCCCCATTGGCAGGGAATCAATGGTGAAGCTGTTTGCTTCAGTTCTCAGGCATGATGATGATGGCCATTACTACCTGGTTACTCCGGTAGAAAAGGTAAGAATCCAAGTGGATGATGCGCCATTTGTTGCGGTTTCTGCAGAGGCTCGTGATGGTGCGAATGGTCCTGAATACCTTTTTACCACCAATGTTGGTGATGAGGTAGTGCTAAGCAACGAACACAATCTGAAAATGATCAAAAGTATGAAAACCGGAGAATTTGTGCCTTATATCCGGGTTAGAGATCGACTGGATGCATTGGTAAATCGCAATGTGTTTTACCAGTTAGTGGCAGAGGCCGTTGAAGCCCGGGTGACTGAGGGGATAGAGTTAAGCATTCGCAGTCAGGGGCAAAACTATTCCCTGGGAGTTGTTGAGGGTGGCTGAGCCACCCTCATTGCAGGAAAACTCACATGTTTGGATAATTCGGGCCGCCAGCACCTTCCGGGGCAATCCAGGTGATATTCTGAGCGGGATCCTTGATGTCACAGGTCTTACAGTGAACGCAGTTCTGGCTGTTGATCTGAAACCGGTTTTCTCCGCTATTCTCGTCCACCACAATCTCATAAACCCCGGCAGGGCAGTACCTTTGTGCTGGCTCATTATAAGCCGGAAGGTTTTGCTTAAGCGGAATGGTTGCGTCTTTAAGCTTCAGGTGACAAGGCTGATCCTCCTCGTGATTGGTATTCGAGAGGAACACTGAACTCAACCGGTCAAAGGTGATCACACCATCAGGTTTTGGATAGTTGATGGGGCTGGACTCTGCCGCTGGCTTGAGCTGGGCGTAATCCGCAGTGGTATCGTGCAGGGTGAATGGCAATTTGCCATTGAAAATATTGAGGTCTGCAAAGGCAAAGGCAGCACCAAAGATGTTACCAAATTTATGCATGGCCGGACCGAAGTTCCGCTGTTGATGCAGTTCTTTATAAAGCCAGGACGCTTTGAATGCCTCATCAAAGGATTCCAGTTTATTGCCGCCCTCAGAGCCTGCACTCACCGACTTGAACACTTCTTCTGCCGCAATCATGCCGGACTTCATGGCGGTATGGGAGCCTTTTATTTTGGCACCATTCATGGTTCCAGCGTCACAACCAATCAAGAGTCCGCCCGGAAAAGTCATCTCAGGTAATGACTGTGGCCCACCTTTGGCCAGTGCTCTTGCACCATAGGAAACCCGTTTTCCACCTTCCAGGTATTGTTTGATAACAGGGCTCTTTTTGAACCTCTGGAACTCTTCAAAGGGGCTAAGATGCGGATTTGAATAGCTCAAATCGGTAATAAGGCCCAGTACTACCTGATTATTCTCCAGATGGTAGAGGAATCCGCCACCGGTAGACCCGCTTTCAGCCAGTGGCCAGCCGGCAGTATGAACCACCAGGCCCTGTTGATGCTTCTCGGGTGCGATATCCCACAGCTCTTTAATGCCGATGCCGTAATGTTGAGGATCACGCCCTTCATCCAGCTTAAAATGGCTGATAAGTTGCTTGCCCAAATGCCCGCGGCATCCTTCGGAAAAGAGTGTGTATTTGGCGTGCAGCTCCATACCTGGCATAAAGCTGTCTTTCTCGTCACCGGAAGCTGAAATCCCCATATCTCCGGTGGCAATGCCCCTGACACTGCCATCGTCGTTAAACAGCACTTCCTGGGCGGGGAATCCCGGGAAAATTTCCACCCCAAGTGACTCGGCCTGCTCCGCCAGCCAGCGGGTGAGATTGCCGAGACTGATGATGTAATTGCCTTCATTGTGCATGGTTTTAGGCACAAACAGGTTGGGTACTTTTATGGATTTTTCTTCAGAACGAAGTACATAAATATCATCGGATGACACTGGAGTATTTAACGGCGCACCCAGCTCTTTCCAATTGGGAAACAACTCATTAAGCGCCGTTGGTTCAAAAACTGCCCCCGAGATGATATGAGCGCCAACTTCGGAGCCTTTCTCAACAACGCAGACACTGAGTTCTTTGTCCTGCTCCTGAGACAATTGCATCAGCCGACAGGCGGCTGACAAGCCGGAAGGGCCTGCACCCACGATAACGACATCAAATGCCATGGATTCGCGTTCCATGATGAGCTTCCTCCCTGTCGGAGTGTTATTTTCAGAACGGTATTCAAACAACTGTTTGAAATTGTTTGGCATTATACTCAGTGTTTCCCTAAATGGACAACACGTCATTAGTTATTAATACCTATACACAGCAATGTTCCGGCTGCTGAACAGCTGCTATCTTGTCCTCCACAGCTATTCTACAACCAGCAGGATCAGGTGTATTTCCGGTAATGCATAGTAACAGACACCTGTCTTAAATAAGAATATCTGAGTGAACTGACTGAAACATACGTTTGAACCCTTATTGACGTACTGGTAGACTGCGCTCCAGCAGATGTGTGAACACAGGTTGCTGAATGATAATAAAATTTGTCTGTCCGGTTGTTCGTTATCTGCTCGACAATTCAAGACCTAGCCAATAACGAGAAGGGAAGGCTGCGAACTCATGAAAATATTAGTAGCCGTCAAAAGAGTCATTGACTATAACGTCAAGGTTCGAGTGAAGACGGATAACACTGACGTCGATCTCACCAACGTCAAAATGGCAATCAACCCTTTCTGTGAAATTGCTGTTGAAGAAGCAGTAAGACTCAAAGAGAAAGGTGTCGCTACAGAAATCGTTGCCGTATCCCTTGGTGCCAAAGAGTGCCAGGAGCAGATACGAACAGCGCTGGCTCTTGGTGCAGACCGAGGCATTCAGGTTCAGACTGATCAGCCCCTGGGTTCCCTGGCAGTTGCCAAACTGCTAAAGGCCATTGTGGATGAAGAAAAGCCTGACCTTGTTCTTCTGGGTAAACAATCCATCGATAGTGACAATGGCCAGACCGGTCAGATGCTTGCGGCACTTGCCGGTATGTCTCAGGCAACCTACGCCTCAGAAGTCAATGTTGACGGTGATAACGTTAATGTTACCCGTGAAGTGGACGGCGGTTTACAGACGTTAAGCCTGAAGCTGCCCGCAGTGATTACCACGGATTTGCGTCTGAATGAGCCGCGTTACGCATCACTGCCCAATATTATGAAAGCCAAGCGTAAGCCTCTGGATGTCAAATCACCAGAAGATCTCGGTGTAGCAGTGTCGTCTACTTTAACGACGATCAAAGTAGAACCACCGGCTGAACGACAGGCGGGTATCAAGGTGGCCAGCGTGGATGAGCTGGTAGAAAAATTAAAAAATGAGGCGAAGGTGATCTAATGGCCATATTAGTCGTTGCTGATCATGATAACAGCACGCTCGGAGCGGGAACGCTGAACACGGTTGCAGCTGCCACCGCAATCGGGGGAGAGATTCACCTGCTGGTTGCAGGGTCCGGGTGTAGCGGAGTTGCAGAGCAGGCCTCTGCTGTAGCGGGTGTATCAAAAGTCTTGCTGGCCGAGAATGCTGCACTGGAAAACCGACTGGCTGAAAATGTCAGCCTGCTGGTTGCTGAACTGGGCAAGGATTACTCTCACGTACTGGCATCCACCTCAACCGATGCCAGAAATATGATGCCACGGGTGGCAGCTTTACTGGATGTTGATCAGATATCTGACATCATCCGTGTGGAAAGCGAAGATACCTTTGCTCGTCCGATCTACGCCGGTAATGCCATTGCCACGGTTCAGTCCAGTGCATCTATCAAGGTTATTACCGTTCGGAACACAGGTTTTGACCCGGTTTCTGCGGAAGGTGGATCTGCCAGTGTAGAAACCGTCGCCAGCAGTCATGATGCGGGAGTGTCGAGCTTTGTCAGCGAAGAGCTGGCTCAGTCTGACCGTCCTGAGCTGGCGGCTGCGGACATCATTGTGTCCGGTGGTCGTGGCATGGGTAATGGAGAGAACTTCGAGTTACTTTACAAAGTAGCGGACAAGCTTGGCGCTGCAGTCGGTGCTTCCCGTGCTGCCGTGGATGCAGGCTATGTACCCAATGACATGCAGGTCGGACAAACCGGTAAGATTGTTGCTCCCAAGCTGTACGTCGCCGTTGGTATCTCCGGAGCCATTCAGCATCTGGCTGGAATGAAGGACAGTAAAGTCATTGTTGCTATCAACAAAGATGAAGAAGCGCCCATATTCCAGGTTGCAGACTATAGTCTGGTAGCAGACCTGTTTGAAGCTATTCCGGAACTTGAAGGCAAGCTCTGATCAATAGGGCAGCTGCCTTTTAAAAAAAATACCACTTTCTTTGAAAGTGGTATTTTTCTACTGGTTTTATGCCTTTTTTTTCTCCCGGGGTTTTAAGCCCCATCAACTCTGTGCATAATCTTTCACAATAAAACGATAAGAAACATACCGGAGTAGATTTTGATACGAGTTCTGGTTGCGGATGATCATGATTTGGTGAGAACTGGAATTTCTCGCATGTTAGCTGATGTTGAGGGTATTGAAATTGTAGCCCAGGCTGTCAGCGGTGAAGATGCTATCAGCCTTTATCGGGAACTCACTCCGGATGTCACGTTAATGGATGTCAGAATGCCCGGCATTGGCGGGCTCGAAGCCACCCGGAAAATCTGCCAGATCAACCCTCATGCAAAAATCATTGCCGTAACCGTCTGTATGGATGACCCATTTCCCACCAGGCTGCTTGAAGCCGGCGCGTCAGGTTACGTCACCAAAAGTTCAAATATTACCGAAATGGTTACAGCCATTCGCACGGTATTTACCGGAAAGAAATACATTTCCCCGGAAATTGCCCAGCAAATGGCTTTGAAAGCTATAGAGCCAGACAGCGCGTCACCCTTCAATCAGCTCTCTCATCGCGAAATGCAAATAGCTCTTATGATTGTTAATTGCGAGAAAGTACAGACCATATCCGATAAGTTATGCCTTAGTCCCAAAACGGTGAATAGCTATCGCTACCGGATGTTTGAAAAGCTGAATATCACCAGTGATGTCGAGCTGACACACCTGGCTATTCGCCATGACCTGGTAGATACCATAGAGTGAACGCTGCCTTACAGGCTCTGATGAACCTCTTGTTGAGTTCCTTTCGCTACTCCCGGTGCTGATGCCCGAAAATCCTGTTACCTGTACTGAAAAATGCAGGCTTATTCGTTTCTACCGCGCTGTGAAGATATAATGAGCAGGTGATTTGATAACCGTTGTCTGGTGGTTCATGACAGGTAGTGAAGAAAGCAAAAAGTTTGATCACAAATCATTTCTGGAAAAGGTGTCGAGCCGTCCGGGGGTCTATGATATGCGTGATCACAGTGGCAAAACACTCTATATCGGTAAAGCGAAAAATCTTAAAAATCGTCTCTCAAGCTACTTCCGGGCAACCGGCCTTACCACCAAAACCATGGCTTTGGTAAGCAAGATTGCTGATATTCAACTGACGATTACCCACACTGAAACTGAGGCGCTGCTGCTTGAGCAAAACCTGATAAAAGACAGAAAGCCACCCTACAACATTTTGCTGAGGGACGATAAGTCATACCCCTATATCTATATTTCCGGAGATGATGATTTCCCCAGGATGGACTCCTGTCGTGGACGTAAACGACAGAAAGGCCAGTATTTTGGGCCTTACCCCAGTAGCGGAGCGGTTCGGGAAAGCCTGCACCTGCTGCAGAAGATTTTTAAGATACGTCAGTGTACTGACATCTATTTCAACAATAGAACCCGGCCCTGCCTGCAATATCAAATCAACCGTTGCAAGGCCCCCTGTGTTGGCCTGGTCTCAAAAGAAGAGTACCAGCAGGATCTTGAGGATACCCGGCAATTCCTGGATGGCAAAAACCAGCAGTTAATTCGTTCGCTGATAAAGCGCATGGAAGATGCTGCGGAATCCCTGGATTTTGAAGAGGCGGCGGCAACCCGGGATAAAATCAACCACCTCCGGGCTGTTCAGGAACAGCAGACGGTGACCAAATCGGCCGGTGATATTGATGTGATCGGGTTTGCCCAAATGGGTGGCAATACCTGTTTTGACGTGCTCTTTGTTCGTTCTGGCAGGTTGCTTGGCCATAAATATTACTTTCCTGATTTTAAGCTGGAAGCTGAACGGTCTGATTACCTGGAAGATTTTATGGCCCAGTTCTATGTCAGGCTGTTTGCCAGTCGTGATTTTCCCGAGGAGATCGTGGTTCCGTTTGAGCTGGCCGGTGCAGATACTATTGAGGACGCGATCCAGGCTGTTTCTGGCAAGAAAATCAAGATCAAGGACAAGGTACGTTCTGAACGGCACGATTGGTTAGGCCTGGCCAATAAAAATGCGCAGCAGAATCTTGAAAGTCACCTGGCGAGCAAGAGCCATTTAAACCAGCGATACGCACAACTTAAGGGTTTACTGGACATTGAGCAACCCATCCTGCGTATGGAGTGTTTCGATATCAGCCATACCATGGGGGAGGCAACTGTTGCATCCTGTGTGGTATTTGGTCCGGAAGGGCCGGTGTTCAGTGAATACCGTCGTTACAATATAACTGGTATAGAGCCCGGGGATGATTATGCCGCCATGGCGATGGCTCTTGATAAGCGTTATCAGAAACTGGCGGAGGCAAATGCAGGGGAGGGGGTCAGGCCGGATCTTATCATTATTGATGGGGGTAAGGGGCAGTTAGGAAAGGCGTCGGAGGTGATGACCAGGCTGCAATTGCCAATTCCCCTGCTTGGGGTTGCCAAGGGAGTAACCCGAAAGCCCGGGCTTGAAACACTGATTTACCAGGATCAGGAGCTCAACCCCGAAGGTGCTGACGCAGCATTGCTGTTGATACAACAGATCCGGGATGAAGCACACCGCTTTGCCATCACCGGGCATCGACAGCGCAGGCAAAAGGCCAGAAACCGTTCCGTGCTGGAAGATATTCCGGGTATTGGCAGCAAAAGGCGATCAGCTCTATTGAAGTTTTTTGGTGGTCGTGAAGGCGTGAGTGGTGCAACCATCGAAGAATTGAAGAAAGTTGAGGGTATCAGTCTGAAGCTGGCGCAGCAGATACATGAATATTTTCATAATGACTAGCACCGAAGAGCAGGACTGTGTACCGTACGCCCTGCTTTGATTTCTGGGATCATCCCGAAAGAGTAAGGCGATATGTCAAACCGTCCCAATAACGTCCCAAGGCTGCCAGCTGAATGCTTTATGGCCTTACAGCACAAGGGCTTAATTAAGTAGTTATGAACGTCCCGAATTTTCTAACACTAACACGAATTGTTCTGGTCCCATTTCTCGTCGTTATTTTTTATCTCCCATTTGAGTGGAGTTACCTTGCCTGTGCTGGAATATTTGCTTTCGCTGCCGCAACGGACTGGTTTGATGGGTATCTTGCCCGTCGGCTCAATCAGACAACCCCTTTCGGGGCATTCTTTGATCCGGTTGCTGATAAAATAATGGTTGCCACGGCGCTGTGCCTGCTGATTGATGAGTTTCGTGCCTTCTGGATGACGGTGCCGGCTCTGATCATTATTGGTCGGGAGATCGTCATCTCGGCCCTGAGAGAGTGGATGGCTGAACTGGGTAAGCGGACCAGTGTTGCCGTGAGCATGATCGGTAAGGCGAAAACCATGGCTCAAATGGCAGCCATTACCTTACTGCTATTATCACCAGTGCCTGTTGATTCCTGGATTGGTTTAATTGGTATTGTTCTGCTGTACCTTTCAGCAATTCTGACACTATGGTCCATGTATATTTATCTGAAGGCTGCCTGGCCAGATCTTTCTCCGTTCAATAAGCCTGACTGATGTGACGGAAAGCGGTTGACATCAAAGCAAAAAAACCTAAAATACGCTTCGTGTTCGGGCGCTGGCAGACAGTTAGCCAAAGTCGTCTAGCACTGGTTCTTGATTATCGATTGCCGATTGTTGATTATCAAAAAAAGTGTGCGGGAATAGCTCAGTTGGTAGAGCGCAACCTTGCCAAGGTTGAGGTCGCGAGTTCGAACCTCGTTTCCCGCTCCAATTATTCCGTTTATGTGATTCAATTGCATAAATACGAGCACGATACATTGATGCTTTCAATGTTCAGGTTTGTTCTTGCAGCAAGAACAAACCAGGCTCAAGGTTCTGGCGAGTTAGCAAAGCGGTTATGCAGTGGACTGCAACTCCATTTAGACCGGTTCGACTCCGGTACTCGCCTCCAGAATAAAATTGCAGGCAGAGCCTGTTTTTTTATGCTTTTACTCTGTACTATTCAAGTACTGCCCGAGTGGTGAAATTGGTAGACACAAGGGACTTAAAATCCCTCGATCGCAAGATCGTGCCGGTTCGAGTCCGGCCTCGGGCACCACCCATATTTCTTCTTTTGAGAAGGGCGAGTTAGCAAAGCGGTTATGCAGTGGACTGCAACTCCATTTAGACCGGTTCGACTCCGGTACTCGCCTCCATTTCTTTTTCCCTTCTGTTAAAAAAAGAAAGAGCTCCAGCGACCGGGGAATTTCTTTTTATCCCTGATAAATTCCAGAAGTGTGGTCAGTGGCATGTGCTTCAATGACTCTCTGGCCTCCCGAAACCCATCGCCATAAATTGGGTCAGCACTTTGCTCTAGCTGCTTTTTTCTGAATTCAGCATCTTTGGTATTAAGGTTTTTTAACCAGATATACTCCATTAATACGCACATTCCTTCCTCTACCTTCAGTGGCAGATTTTCATAATAATTGTAAAAAAACCAGGCATGGGTGAGTTCATGAATCATGACGGTTCGGAAATGTTCTTCCGGCAGATTGATCTGGATTAAAATGCAGTCAAAATTTCTGGCTAATATCTGTCCTTTCCGGTGGGTTGTTGTGGTTCGGGTAACTCCCAGAATGGGGTGATTATCATGAAAGTCGTGATGACTGGCGTCATTTAGCTCATCGCGGCCGCAGAGTTTTACAGGCGTCTGTGTCGAGTTCAGGCTAAGTCCAACCGATGCCAGGGCTGAGCGCATTTCAATAGCAATGCGGTCGGCGCGCTCCTGGGTGGAAACGCCATTGAGGCTGCATTTGTTGCAGATAACAACCCCGTCGGGATACTGCATACCGCCATTGGTGAGATTGTCACAAACAAGCCGGCTGCAGCTGGAACACTCCGGATGCCCATCATGGTTATTGCAAAAAGCATTGCCCCAGAAATCCACAAAGTAGTTTCTGGTGAGAGGGTTCCGACAGACAGAGCAGAGTGGGGCGGTCTGCTTTTGGGCACAAACCGGGTGCCAGGCCATTTTATCAAGTTCTACATAGTTTCCCTTGACGGGCTTTCTGCAACTCGGACACCTCAGGCAGTCAGGATGAAAGGCCTGGTTCCGGAATACGACAAAAGCCTTTCCTGCAAATGGCTTCCTGCAGCCACTGCACCTGAAACACCCCGGGTGCCAGCGCATGCCCATTGCCTTAACGAATTGGCCCTTGAGTGGTTTTTTACAGCCCTGGCAATAGTTCATGACCTTCCCTGATGTATGAGTAATCAGTCCCCAGACCATTTACGGAAGAATTCCTCCTTTATTACTGGTAAAAACAATTCTTCATGGTGATATGGTCTTCTTTTCAGCGTAATCAGATATGATGATCGGCAGCCATCTTTTTCAGTCTACTTGCTTCTGCATGGTAGTACTGGCTTGTGGTATTGATTGAATCATGACCTGCAAATATAGCAAGGTCTTCGATATCCATTGTTCGAGCCAGGTGCGTCAGTGCTGTGTGGCGCAGGGTGTGAAATGGCAGCCCCTGTAATCTGTGCCTGATATCCGGTGAGGCTTTGCTCTGGCAGTTTTCCATAAAGGAACGCCACCAGAATCGAAGCCCCCGGGCTGAAAGCGGGGTGATCAGACCCCCGGTTTTGCGTGTTTTTGGTGCCAGGGGAAAAGGGTCTCCGTACAGGCCTGAGAATCCATTCATGCCTCTGTATTCAATGATTTGCTGCTGGAGCACTTTATTCAGGGGAACCTGCCTTCTTTTTCTACCCTTACCCAAAACACTGAGATAAAAACCGTTGTCATTATCGGGGTGTATATCTGAACAGGTATGCCCGGTCAGCTCAGATTCCCGCAAAGCCAGCCCATAACTTAAGGAGAGGACAAGGCGGGTACGGGCTGATTCCATCCGTTCTCTTTCGGTGCCCATTGGCAGGCTTGCCAGACACTCTTTAATAAATTGCCACTCATTATCATAAAAATATCGGATGATGGTGTTGCCTCGGGCCACCTTTTCACCCGACCGAATAAGTGATGCAGCCGGATTGCCAGCGGTATAACGATTTTTCTCCAGAAAAGAGAAAAAAGAGGACAGCACATCAATAACCTGATCGGTGCTTTTTCCTGGCTTGATGGGGGATCTGAACATAATCCTCTCCGGCTGACCGGAAAGAATGCCAGGCATCAGCCAGCGCGGAGGTAAGTTCTGGATAAAGCTGACATAGGCTTGCAGGTGCTTAAGGCGCACATCTTTATACCCAATTCCTAATTCAAAGTACAAAAACGCTGTCAGCCTGGTTATTTCTCGCTCATAACGGCGCAGGGTCTCTTCTGAGCGGGCTCCGGACTTGTTCAGGAAAAGCACCATTGCTTCACCATCATTGCCCGCTCCCATCATATTGTCATTTGTACCATGATGAGCGGGCAGGGCGGGGAGGGCATTCAGGAAAACAGAAGGGTGAATCGGCTGGCTCACTGCGTTACCTCAGGAGTATCGGTTTTTTTAGACAACGCTTTTTCAAAGGCCTCGGCAATACCGCGGGCTCTTTCAAGTTCAAGTCGAAGAGTGCTGATTTCATCAAGTCGCTCTTCTGTTTCCAGCAGCCGACTCTCCAGCTTTTCTTTATCTGATATTGCGGTCCTGTATTGCTCTTGCATCATATTGGATTCCCTGGCTCCCGCCAGAAGGTTGCGCACTGCACCTAATAAATTGCCCTGATCGCTGTCCAGCAGCACCATAAGCTGATTGGCAAGCTGAACCGTGGCTTCTGTCTTGCCTTTCTCTGAAGACAGATTATTTCTTTCTTCGCAAACCTGAATATATACCTTCGATTTGCTGTCCAATCGGCTTTGCAGCTCCAGATTGTGTTTTTTTAATTCCTGCTGTTCCTGGAGTTGGTTGCTTATCTTCTTTTCCAATCCCTGCTTTAACCTTCGCTCATCATCGACCACGCCAATCCAGTGATTCAGTTGCTCCTGGCTCCGTTGGTCCATCTGTTTTTCCAGGTTGCTGATGGCTTGAAGATGAAGGGCTTTTTGCTCAGCAGCCGCAGATTGCAGTTGTTCAGTTTGTCTCTGTTCTGATTTCAGCAGTGATTCCAGTTCTTTCAGGTCCTGGTTTCTCTGCTGCAAACTGAGCCTCGTTGTCTCCAGCTCTGTACTGATATGCTGAACCTGATCCTGGAGTTCAGAGTTGCTGCGGGACAGTTGACTATTCTTTTCCAGCAGTTGATTCAGGCTTTCCTTTAGCTCATCGATCTCCTGGTTAGCGGCCTCTGCAAAATCCCGCTGCTCTTCGGATAACTGGTGCTTCCATTGGGCAATTCCTCTTTTCAGGCCTCTGACCAGATCCTCCGGCAATTCAAGCGCTTCGGCTTCGCCCAGAGCGCCTAAATATCGCCATTCATTGTAATAAGGCAGCACGGTCTGCTTCCCCATTTTTCCGATGCGGGCGACTTTGTCGGCGTTAATTCTCTCACCTTTCTCTTTCAAGTCATCAAGGATGCTGAAAATGTGCTGCCTTCTGACTTTGTCCTGCTCTGAGTTCTTCATATTCGCTGTAGTATCCCAAAATATAGAACCAATAATACCGGTATTGTAATACCAGTATTATCAGTCTCACAATATGAAACTTTACTGCCGGTAACTGAACTTACCGGCAGTAACCTGTATTTGATAGCGGATATGGGTAGCAATAGGCAGAGGGCAGAGCCTGTTGGTGATTTATTGGGTAATTCGACGTGTCGGTGCGTCCCTAAGACGAAACCGGTTTACTTTAGGAAATAAGAGAGGAAGGTCCGGGTTCAGCCCCAAAATGCCGAAGAAAAATGAGAAGTGGATATAGTGAGGATAAGAATAGAGGAGGGTTAGGGCCCTAAAGAGTAACTTCTACAATACTCCCACAACCGTGTAGGGCCCTGGTGATACTGGCTTGTTCATTTCAGATATCGAGCTTTCTGCTTGATTTTTTCCACCAGTTTTTTGCCTTTGGCCGTCAGGGTCAGCTTGAAATAGCGACCATCATCTTCGTGCTGGACCTTTTTGATCAGACCGAGGCCAGGCCTGTCGTGCCGTCCTTCACCCAGACGTTTCACGCTGACCGCGATATCACTTGGGGTACCACAGGTGAGCTTTTCAGCATTGACAAGATCTGTAATGGTTTCCCCGGGGTTTTCTGCAACCACGAGGAGAATTTGCCATTGGATAACCGTCAGTGGTTGTTCCTGCATCAACTGGGTTAATTTGATAAGACCTTTTAAAGTCATTGGCAGTTACCTTTCTCTAGTTAGTTATGAGGTTTGTTGTGGACTAGTAGCGTCGTTTACTTTCCATGCTATTAGGCTTAAGCCTAGTCTGTACAACTGTTACGGCGACTGCTATACCAGAGTAAATGTTAGACAGTTTTCTACTGTTATAGCAAGTTTCCGTTCACAGTCGTTAAACATTTCGGCAATGAGTAACAAAACTGTTACGTTAGGAAACAAACGCTCAGAGGGCGATCCTTTCAGTCATGGAGCATCCGGATCGTCATTCAGCCCGCCAATTATTACGACTGAAGGCGGATAGAGCTCAATGACGTCTAATGAGCAGTGTCTCCTTAATATTGGTAAAGTGTTAGACAACGATTTTTGGAAAAAATTCTCTAAAAAAATACATTACGCATATTTTGTCGTGAATAAAGCCCATGACAGGTGTTTTTTTTCTGAGAGACAGTGTTTATATCGATGATATTAATGTTCGCATAATATATATTATGTTAAATTAGTGATATTGGTTACATCCTCTCGATGGCAACACCCAGACAACCCTGAACCTGCCCTAAGGTGATGATAAAACGATGAAAATAGTCAGTTTTAATGTAAATGGTGTGAGGGCGCGCTTGCATCAACTCTCCCGGGTAATTGATGACCATAGTCCTGATCTGATAGGCCTTCAGGAGATTAAAGTATCTGATCAAGACTTCCCGGTGAAAGCCATTGAGGATCTGGGCTACAGCGTCTTGTATCATGGCCAGAAAACCCATTACGGCGTTGCATTACTCAGTAAGACGCCTGCAGTGAGTGTTCAAAAAGGATTCCCTACGGACCTGCCTGACGCCCAGCGTCGCGTTATCATTGGCGACTATGAGTTGAACGGGCAAATGTTGAGAGTCATTAATGGCTATTTCCCTCAGGGAGAAAATCGCAGCCACGAGACCAAATTTGCCGATAAAACCAGGTTTTACAATGATCTGCAGACTTATCTGCAAAACTCCTGTTCCCCCTCCTCCAATATTCTCGTGATTGGTGACTTTAATATCTCTCATACAGACCTGGACATTGGCATTGGTCCCACTAATGCCAGACGATGGCTAAGAACCGGCAAATGCAGCTTTTTGCCAGAAGAACGGGAATGGTTTGACCGACTGCTTGGCTGGGGGCTAACTGATTGTTTCAGGAAGCTATATCCTGATGAAGACAATCTCTTCAGCTGGTTTGATTACCGTAGCCGTGGGTTTGAGAGTGAGCCAAAGCGTGGCTTGAGAATAGATTCTATTCTTGCAACCAACTCTTTAATGCAGATATGCCAATCCATTTTTATGGATTATAAAATCAGAGCCATGGAAAAGCCCTCTGATCATGCCCCCGTCATCGCTGAATTTTCTGAGTTAATATAAATTCTTTTTTATAAGATATTGATAATCTTTACTCTATTTATCATGTGATAATCATTCGTATTTGCATCTTTGCAAAGCCTGACTATTCTAACTCCATTCAATAACAAATGATTGGGATATAAATATGACCGCTTTGCAAAAAAGCAGAATGCTTTTTATCATTCTCTTTGCTTCTCTTCCCGGGTATTGTCTGGCAGGACTGGATGACGGTGTAAAAAAGCATGAAATATCATTAAATTATCTGGGTAAGGGAACATTTAAAGGTCATATTTGTGTGCAATGCTCTGACCAAAATAATGCTTGTGAGTCTGTCCTGGAATTTGAACAGGATGGTGATTTTCCATACCTGCCCTCTTTAGCAGAAATGAAGTTTCAGGGGCACTTTCAAAGAGATCTAAATGACTTATCAGAGCTTGGTTCAATCACCGTACAAAAAGACAGCAGGGAAACCAAAATTCCGTTAGGTATTGATTATGATGAACTGTCGCTTGGTGATAAAGACAATCCGACCACCAGGGCTGTGATTGCGCATCTACACCCGTCCTTATTCCATCATGCCAAAAAAGAATTAGACAACATTACCGAGGCTGCGGACTACCTGACGGGTACAACCAGGAACTCTCAAACCCTGCACTTATTTAAGCCGGAACCACACAACCTTTCATTCAAAGATTCAGAGAACCTTGCAAGCGCTGTCCATGACGATTTTATGGTGCTGGATATTGGTGAAAGTTACTCGATGGTCCTTATATTCAACCAGGAAAACATTCCGGAATTTATCTACGTACTTGATCGCTGGAAACTGTACAGAGATCCAATATTCAAAACCATCATCGGCTATGGTGATCTGGTTGGCCTGGTGTTGCACGGCATGGACTTTATCAAATACAGCGGCTCATTGCTGGGCATAACAAGCCATGGTCATCATCATTCACACTTTGCCTTTTTGAAAAATCTTGCCGGTTCTGTTGGTATTGGGCCGACGGCGTATCACACCTTGACCAGTCTGATAAGTTCCGGTTTCCATATTGCCGAGATAATTGACCATAGCCATGGTGTCAGTGAGTTTATCAGTGGTGGTCAGAAGCACTACCATGATCACCATCATGGTGCATGGGAAAACCTCTTTGGTCACATGCATTTAGCGCATACAGTTGTGGAAATGATTGCCGAGCCTTCTCTTGCCCATGGGCTTCAAACGGTTTTAACCTTTGCCAGCTTTGGCTATCACCATGTGCCACATCATTATTATGAACACCCAATGTCGGATGTTCTTCGTCCGGTAATATATTCCCGGGGTCAATCTACTCCTGATGCTAAAACCGTGAACTAACGCATTCCATTTACTCAGAACTCTGATCACTTCAGAAATGGTGGTCAGATTCTCCCTTTTCCTTTCATCACCTGGTTGAACTATAAGAAACTGGTCGTATTTCCTATGGGATATTGCGAGAACTCCGGATCTTATGGATACTAATACGCGTCCGGCGTTGTACTTTTTATAAATGATTCTTATCTAATGCTTCGGTAACTCGCCGGATAGACGATGAAATACGTCAGGGCAATGACTGCCAGCTCAGAATAAAAATATGATACTGGGGTAAACAAGAGTGCAAAAGTTAGTCAATGTGAACGGCTCATGGTTAGCCGCCAGTGTTATAGCGGTTGGCATTGGTATCTACCTGCTGACTGCGGATGTCGTTAATATTAACGACGCTGAAAAAGTCAGCCCGCCTTCCAGGGATAGTCAGGAAAATACGGTTATTCCCGTTGTCCAGGCCTCTCACTTTGAGCAATCACCGGTCAATCGCACACTGACACTTTATGGCACCACGGAAACTGACCGGACCGTCACAGTCAGTGCTGAACTGGCAGCCCGGGTTATTAATATCAGTGCTGAACGTGGTCAGCTGATGGCATCGGGCGACGAAATTATCCGGCTACGTGAAGGCAGTCTGAAGGCTCAACTGAAGTCTGCTGAAGCTCGTGTCAGACAAGCTGAGCAGGATTACCAGTCAGCCCTTATGCTGCAAAAGAAAAAACACATTGCTGATAATCAGATTACTCAGCTAGAGGCTTCCCTGGCTGAGGCGCTGTCGCAAAAAGAGCAGCTCCAGACGCACTGGGACAATACCCTGATTAAGGCCCCTGTTTCCGGCATTCTTAACAAGCGCTATGTGGAAATTGGTGACTTTATTGATAAAGGAAAACCGGTGGCTGAAATTCTCGACCTTGACCCACTGGTGGTCCATGTCGATGTTCCCCAGAATCACATTAATTATTTTACCTCCGGCCAGAAAGCGGTTGTCCGGTTTCTCGACGGAGCAACCAGCGAAGCCACTATTCGCTTTATTGATCGACAGGCTGATCCATCAACCCGGACATTTTCTGTTGAGCTAACCATCCCGAACCCTGATATGAAAGTTCCCGCAGGCCTCAGCGTTGAAGCCGACCTGTTGATGGAAGCAGTTATGGCACTGGAAATAAGTCCTGCATGGCTTGCGTTGAGTGAAGAAGGCGAACCGGGGATTAAATGGGTGACAACGGGCAATCGGGTCGAGTTCACCCCCGTCGATGTCGTCAAGTCGGAAAGTGACCGCCTCTGGGTGACAGGCATTCCCGAACAGGCCAGGGTCATTACCCGTGGTCAGGGCTTTGTTCGGTCCGGTGATCAGGTTGATGTCATCAACCCTGATGTTTCTCTGGTTGCCGGGGAGTAATGGCCAATGCAAAGTCTGATTGCTGCATCACTCATGCGGACCCGTACGGTCATGATGCTGCTGGCGTTAATCCTGATGACCGGGCTGGCCAGCTATCTTACGATTCCCAGGGAGTCGAACCCTGATATCACGATTCCAGTCATTTATATCTCCGTATCACACGAAGGCATCTCGCCGGAAGATGCCGAACGGCTGCTGGTACTTCCCCTGGAGAATGAACTCAGGGCGATAGAAGGTGTAAAGGAACTCAAAGCCACTGCATCCCAGTCCCATGCCTCCATTACCCTGGAGTTTATCGCCGGACTGGATACGGATGAGGTCCTTGCAGACGTCAGGGATAAGGTTAACCTTGCCAAAAGTAAGCTGCCACAGGATACCGATGAGCCCATTATCAACCAGATTTCCTTTGCCAGTATGCAACCGGTGATTACGGCGGTACTGTCTGGCAATTTGCCCGAGCGCGCACTGGTGAGAATCGCCCGGGAACTTAAGGATGTGCTGGAATCCAGAAAGCAGATTCTGGAGGTGGATATCGCTGGTGATCGGGAGGAAGTGGTTGACGTTATTATTGATCCACTCAAGCTGGAAAGTTACGGGCTGGTGCCTGCGGATGTGATCAATCTGGTCTCCCGGAACAACCAGCTGGTTGCTGCCGGCAACCTGGACAATGGTAAGGGACGGTTCTCGGTCAAGGTCCCTGCTGTCTACAAAACCGTGGCTGATATCCTCTCCCAACCCGTCAAGGCGGACGGTGATCGGGTAATTACTTTTGGTGATATTGCCAGCGTTCTCAGTACCTTCAAGGACGGTGGCGGTTACGCCAGAATGAACGGCAACAACAGTATCGCCCTGGAAATCAAAAAGCGCCCCGGGGAAAACATTATTGAAACTGTGATGCTGGCCAAAGCCATTATTGCTGAAGGCCAGAAACTGGCACCGAAAACCCTGAAGGTTGACTATGTGGGTGATCAGTCAGTGGATGTGGTGGATATGGTCAACGACCTGCAGAACAGCGTTCTGGCGGCCATCACTCTGGTGGTAACGGTGATTGTCGGGGCGCTGGGCCTGCGCAGCGCCGTGTTGGCAGCCATCGCCATTCCCGGCTCTTTTCTGACCGGTATTCTGATCATCGCCATGATGGGCTTAACCATTAATATGGTGGTTCTGATCTCGCTGATGATCGCCGTTGGCATGCTGGTTGATGGTGCCATTGTGGTCACTGAATATGCTGACCGGAAAATGAGTGAAGGGGTTGCCCGCAGGCAGGCCTATCAGGAAGCCTCGTTACGCATGGCATGGCCAATCATCGCGTCCACAGCCACTACACTTGCGGCCTTTTTCCCGCTGATGTTCTGGCCGGGCATTATGGGTGAGATGATGAAGTACCTGCCATTAACCCTGATTGCTACCCTCTCCGCATCTCTGGTGATGGCGCTGATTTTTATCCCTACCATCGGTTCCCTGATTGGTAAGCCCAGAAAACTCAGTGAGCTGGAAAAAAGGTCCATCGCCGAAGCGGAAACGGGGGATTTAAACAATGTTCCAGGTTGGGCCGGTGTGTATATACGCACGTTGTCCAAAGCAATCCAGCACCCTTTAAAAATATTGTTCTCTGGCATGGCGATGGTGGTGGCTATTTACTTTGCCTTTATCAGTTTTGGCAAAGGCATTGAGTTCTTTCCTGATGTTGACACCAATAACATCATGATCAAGGTGCGCGTGAACTCCAGCAACCTGTCCATAGATGAAAAGGATGAGATTCTGCGACGGGTAGAAGCGATCCTGTTGCAACAGCCAGAATTAAAAACGCTGTATGCCCGAACCGGTGATAACCAGGAAGTGGGGACCATCCGCCTGAATATGGTGGACTGGAAATATCGCCGCAAAGCAGCCCTGGTGGCAGAAGAGATTAATGAGAAACTTGCCCATTTCGCCGGTCTCGACATCACCGTTGAACGAAGAAAAGATGGCCCTCCCCAGGGTAAACCCCTGGAATTGGTGGTCAGTGCCAAAGACCTTGATGTCCTCCACGAGACCGTGGGCAAAGTCAGAACGATTCTGACCGGCATTGATGGCTTTACCAATCTGGAAGACGACGGCCCTACTTCCGGCTATGAATGGCGCATCGATGTAGACCGTGCCGGAGCTGCCCGCTATGGTGCCGATGTCAGCAGTGCCGGTGGTCTGGTACGGATGGTGACCTCGGGTTTAACGGTGGGCGGTTACCGTCCGGATGACAGCAGTGATGAAGTGGATATTCGTATTCGTTTTCCTGAGTCAGACCGCCACCTGGAGAGCATTGATCAGCTCCGGCTGATGACCCCGGCGGGCCTGGTCCCCATCAACAACTTCACGACCCGGGAGATTGCCCCCAAGGTTGACAGTATCAAGCATCTGGATGGTAAACGAACCGTCAAGGTCAGTGCCAACCTGGCCGAAGGCATTCTGCTCAATGACCTGCTGCCCGAGTTGCAGGCGCAGCTTGATGCATTGGAGGTGCCACAGGAAGTCAGCTTTACCATCAAAGGACAGAATGAAGATCAGCAGGAAAGCGGTCAGTTCCTGATCAAGGCATTTGCGGTTGCCCTGTTTGTGATGGCCATGATTCTGGTGACTCAGTTCAACAGCTTCTACCAGGCATTCCTGATTATGTCAGCGGTGGTACTGTCTACCGGAGGTGTGTTGTTTGGCTTGCTTCTGGCTGGAAAACCCTTTGGCATTGTGATGTGCGGTATTGGGGTTATTTCCCTGGCGGGTATCGTGGTCAACAATAATATTGTGCTGATTGATACCTACAATGTGTTACGCAAACAGGGTATGAAGGCTGAAGAAGCGATTCTTCGCACCGGTGCCCAGCGTCTGCGACCGGTGATGTTGACCACTGTCACTACTATTTTGGGTCTGATGCCAATGGTGCTCTCCACCAATATTGATCTGTTCAACCATCGACTTGAGATTGGCGGCCCAACTGCCCAGTGGTGGCATCAGCTATCAACGTCCATTGCCGGGGGATTGGCCTTTGCCACTCTGCTGACACTGATTCTGACGCCCTGCCTTCTGGTGATCGCAGGTCGTAGGCAAGATAGAAAGATGGCACAGAAATGATCTTCAAGAAGGAGCGAAAGGTATATACATTTGTTGACACTTTTCTGACTACTATCTAGTATCTACATAGATAGATACTAAAAAGGTTTTACATGGAAACTGAAATCAAGCGATGGGGTAATAGCGCGGCTGTGCGATTACCCGCTAAGGTTCTCGCCAAAGCTGGCCTTGAGGTAAATAGCAGTATCAAGATTGAAGCACTTGATGGTGAGATCGTTATCAAACCTGCCAGCTCCCATAAAGAGTACACAATGGACGAACTGCTATCAGCCAGTCCTGCCAGTGCCTTCATTCTGGATGAAGAAGACCGGGAATGGCTCAATGATGCACCAAAGGGAGAGGAGCTTCTGTAATGGCGTATATTCCCGAGCGTGGCGATGTGATCTGGGTTGACTTTGATCCAACGCGAGGCGTGGAAATACAGAAGACTCGGCCTGCACTGGTTTTATCTCCAAAAGCATTTAACCAGAAGACAAAGCTGGTTCTGGTAGCACCTGTCACCTCCACTGCCCGTGGTCATGCCTTTGAAGTTTCAATAGCGGGCAATCAGGTTTCCGGGGTTGTAGTGTGCCAGCAGGTCCGGACGGTAGATTACCAGGCAAGACACATAAAAAAGGTGGAAAGGGCTTCAAAATCGGTCGTTGATGAGGCTTTGGCAAAGGTCAGGGCTATTGTGGCCTGACGAAAAAAGACATCAGGCAATAGCATCTGCTATTACCTGAATAACTCAATATTCCAGAATCGTAACCTTATCGCCTATCCGGATAATACCTTCCTGGTCCGGAATAAGGTTCTGGCCAAAGATAACCCCCATTTCCGTTCGACGATATTGCGCCAGCGTAAATAGTGGTTCCCTCCCCTCTTTCTGTCCGGTTTCAGGGTTGACGGTGGTCATCACACACCGTGAACAGGGTTTGGCTACCCGAAATGTGATCTCTCCTACCCTGATCACTGACCAGGTGTCTTCTTCATAGGGTTGTTGACCACTGATAACAATATTGGGCCGGAAGCGAGACATCGGCACTGCATCAGTCAGGCGTTGATTCAAATCAGCCAGAGATGCTTCATTGGTGAGCAGGAAAGGAAAACCATCGGCAAAACTGGTGTGATCCTCTGGTCGGGAGTATCTGGCATCGGTTGGTCTGATTGATCGTTCCGGCTGATAAAACAGCCTGCATTTTATAGCCAGGAAATCGCTGAACCACCGGGCAGCAGCATCCCCGGCATCCAGTGCCTGACAATCGTCTTTCCAAACCGTTACTGTGGAAGAGCAAGCGCCCTCCTCCGGTATCGCTACATAGAGGTTCTCGACCGCTGGCCGGGTAATCAGTAATCCCCCATCAACAATGGATGTGACCACGGTTGCCAGCTCTGGATATTGCCGTTGAGTGATAAACTTGCCATGTTCATCCGTCAGCAGCCAGCGGCGATCATGCTCAAAACCTCTTCGAGTGACATGGGCGCTTTCCAGGGGTATTCCCCTGGTTGATTTGATTGGGTAGATCGCCAGCCCGGTGACTTGCATCCGCCATTGCTCCTGTAAATTTTTTAGACTGAAAATATTAGCGCCTAAGGATACGGCTATTGCCTGTTGATGAGAACCTTGTTTATAAGAAGAATCAACAGCAAAATATCCGGCAAACATACGGGTTATAACGGGATTCTCAATGACACAGCAGCTGGTGGATATAGGCGTTAACCTCAGTGATAAGGCTTTTGACCAGGATCGTGATGGAGTTGTCAGCCGTGCTGTTGAGCACGGTGTTACTACCATGATCCTCACCGGTACTTCTTTGACAGAGTCACAGAAGGTACTGGGGCTGGCCAGAAAATATTCAGAACACTGCTTTTGTACCGCCGGTATCCATCCGCATGGAGCCAAAGATGCCAATACCCAGACCTTTAAAGAGCTGAAAGCCTTATACAGTGAACCAGTGGTGGTGGCCGTTGGCGAAACCGGTTTGGATTTTAACCGTGACTTTTCCCCACGGCCTGTCCAGGAGAAAGTATTTGAGCGTCAGTTAGAGCTGGCTATTGAGTCTGGCCTGCCACTGTTTTGCCATGAGCGGGATGCTTCAGAGCGCTTTGCGGATATCATCAGAAACTACCGGGATCAGGTCAGCAAGCTGGTTGTACACTGCTTCACAGCCGATAAGAAAGCCCTGTATCGATATTTGGACCTGGACTGCCATATTGGCATTACCGGTTGGATCTGTGATGAACGACGGGGAACCCATCTTCACCCGCTGATGAAGGATATTCCTGTAAACCGATTGATGGTGGAAACTGATTCACCATGGTTGCTGCCAAGAACATTGGCGAAAAAGCCGAAAAACCGGAGAAATGAACCGGCCTTTCTCTTTGAGGTTGTGCAAATGATTGCCACGCACACCGGGCAATCCCCGGAAGAGGCTGCCCGGAAAACCAGGGCAACATCACTGGAATTCTTTAATCTCACGGCTCCTCATCATGACCTTCAGGGTCAAGATGGACAATAACATCCGCTTCGGGCAGGTATTCAAGCACTGCTCGCTTGGCCTGAACGCCGAGATCGTGGGCATAGATCAGCGGCGTATGTGGTTCAAGATCCAGATGCATCTGAATAAACGGGGTTGAGCCGGACATCCGGGTTTTGACGTCATGAATACCCAGAACACCGTCAACCGAGAGGGCCCGTTTCTCAATTTCCTGAAGTTCTTCCTCAGGCAGAGCCTTGTCCATCAACTGCTCGATGGATTCCCAGGCAAGACTCCTGACACTGAACAACATATAACCGCCAATCAGCAGGGCAAGAACATTATCTACCTGGTGATAGCCATAGCTGGTGCCAATCAGCGCAGCCAGCACCGCAATATTGGTCAGAAGATCGACCTGATAATGCAGTGAGTCCGATTTTATAGCCGCTGAGTTGGTTTTTCGGATGACATAGTACTGTATGGATAACAGGATCAGTGTGGCAATGATGGAGAAGACCATCACCATAATACCGGCGCTTTCATTTTCCAGCATCACGTCCTCACCGGTTATCCGGTCAAGCGTGTTAAGCAGCAGAACAATGGCCGAACCACCAATAAAGGCTGACTGAGCCAGAACGGCAAGCTGCTCAGCCTTGCCATGGCCAAAGTGATGGTCTTCATCCGCTGGCGCAATGGCAATCCTGACGGCAAATAATGTGATCAGGGAGGCCAGAATGTCCATGGTGGAATCCAGCAAGGTAGCCAGCAGGCTCATGGAGCCGGTCATAAACCAGGCAATAAGTTTGGCAATGATCAGCAGGCTTGCCGTTGCCACTGAGGCATAGGTTGCCAGTTTGAGGAGGCGGTTTTTGTCGTCAGACACGTTCTTTCCAGTGTTACTGTCATTAAGCCCGGACGATGCCATCCTGGCACGCGATTCTCGTCTTTGAGCCAGAGCGTAGTTAATCATGCGATCCCTGCCAATTAACAACCGTCGATATTGCTATCCTATCCTGAAACGGGGGTTATCAGCCACTGATTCAACGCCTCAAGGGTAAATGGCCAGCCAAGTTCCCTGCCCTCTGCTGACGCGATGACCGGAATCCGGACACCATAACGATCAACCAGACGATCATCCTCACTGATCTCGACAGCTACCCATCGGCAAACCTGCTGCTTTTGCAGAAAATTGAGCATTTGTTCAGCTTGTTCACACAGGTGACATCCGGACGTGGTATATAAAGTCAGTTGAATCATAAACTATTCCCTAAAAAGGGTGTCTATCATAGCGATAATATAACCGTAGAGTTAGTAAAGATTACGTAGATATAACTACAATATGATGTTTTTGCTTATACTCTCTCTGGGCATTAATAAATTCAGCTGGCGATCCCATGGACTTTACATTTTTCAATCAACTCATGCTTATTCTGGCTCTGTCAGCCGTCACTATTGCCTTTTTCAAGCGATTTCAACTGCCGGAAAGCCTGGGTTATTTATTTGTCGGCATCATTCTTGGGCCAACAACTTCCGGACTGATACAGCAGGACTTTGATATTGCCCTGCTGGCCGAGATCGGGGTGGTTTTCCTGCTGTTTACCTTAGGCCTGGAATTCTCCATGAAAACCATTATGGCCATGAAAAAAGAGGTATTTGGCCTGGGTGGGTTGCAGGTACTCCTGACAGGCGTCGGCATTTTTGGCGTTCTGATCGCTTTTGATTTTGCCGTACTCACATCCTTTGTCTGTGCATCGGCACTGGCGCTCTCCTCCACCGCGATTGTCTCCAAGGAACTCACCCAGAGTAACGAAATACGTTCCCGCCAGGGGCAGCTGGCCATCGGTGTCCTGCTATTTCAGGATATTGCCGCCGTTGTCTTTCTGATTATGATTCCTGCCCTGATCGGTGGAGGCAGTGACTCCATCGCTTCCTCCCTCGGATTTGCCTTTGCCGAAGGGGTTGTGTTTGTGGTGATCATGCTGGCCATTGGCAAATGGGTTCTACCCCTTATTTTTCACGAAGTTGCCAAGGCCAGGTCTGAAGAACTGTTTGTTCTTATGGCATTGGTTATTGCCCTGATGGCCGCCTGGCTCTCTCACGCAATGGATTTATCCATGGCGCTGGGCGGTTTTGTGGCAGGCATGATGATGGGTGAGAGCCACTACAAACACCAGGTTGAAGCTGATATCAAACCCTTTCGGGATGTGCTCCTCGGGCTGTTTTTCGTATCCGTTGGCTTAATGCTGGATATGGATGTGCTGGTCACTTTCTGGAAAGAGATTCTACTGGGTACGGTAGCATTGATCGTCTTTAAGTTTCTGGTGATCTACACCCTGACCAGAACCTTTGCCGAGAGCAAAAATATCTCCCTCAGAACCAGCCTGTCACTGGCACAGGGTGGCGAGTTCTGTTTCGCCCTGGTTGCCCTGGCATCGCAATATGGTGAGAGTGGCGGCAACCTGACTTCCGTTGTACTCGCGATTACCATCTTATCGATGATTATTGCGCCGCTTCTGATCAGAAACAGCAATGCCATCGTTAAACTGGTCAAGTTCGATAAATCCGAACAGAGTATTCATCGGATAAAAGAAGAGGAAGTCCGCAAGCAAACTGCCCATATACACCACCATACCCTGATCTGTGGTTATGGCCGTGTCGGGCAAACCATTGCCCGCTTTTTGACCCAGGAAAACAAAGCATACGTTGCCATTGATGATGACCCTATTCATGTACATGAAGCGGGTCTTGCCGGTGATCCGGTCTTCTTTGGGGACTGCAGGAAGTTAGAACTGCTGATGGCGGTTGGACTGGAGCGGGCAAGTCAGGTGGTTATCTGTATCGACCGCCCCGAAAATGCGCTTAAAATCCTACAGGCTGTTCGACAGCAATCGCCCGAGGTTCCCGTTCTTGTTCGCACGCGGGATGACAGTCAGTCAGACGCATTGAAAAAGGCCGGGGCAACGGTGGTTATTCCAGAGGTGCTCGAGTCCAGCCTGGTCATTGTCAAGCATGCCCTATTGATGCTGGGCATGAACCCTATCCGTGTTCGTCAAAGAGTCCATGAAGCCAGAACCAAAGGGTATGAAATCCTCAACGGCTTTTATCCGGGCATTAGTGATTACCTGCTGGAGAATGATACGAAAACCTATCGCCACGCCGTTGCCCTGGGCAAAAAATGTGCGGCAGATCAGAAAACCATTGAGTCTCTTGATTTTAAAGGTACAGACGTTTCAATTGTCGAGGTCCGTCGAGATAATATGGTGCTGCAACCACAAGTCGGAATGATTTTAAATGCCGGTGATATTGTGGTTTTGACTGGAAGCAATAGCGATATTTCTCACATTGAGAAACTTTTTCACTAATTTATTGCCTAACAATAAGCAAACAACAATTATAATCGTCGGATTATTTCAGGCTCCTGGCCTGAAATAGTTAACCTTAGATTGAAATGGCAATGGAGTGCCTCCCATTCAGGATGGTAGGTATGCCAAGAATAATTGTGTCCAATGACCGTTTCCAGACTCTTCGATTCCCCGGGTTAATATCCTTGATTTTCTTATTGTGTAACGCCTCACTGGCTTATGCATCCCATCAAAATGAAGTTTACCTGTTATCACCAGACAGTCATTCTGATTTAGAAATAGTAGCTTCAGAACAGCAGGAAATCACGATTGCCATCGATACCAAAGGTCTTAAGAAAGATCTTCAGGGTAACATTCCTGTACAAATTATTTTGGAAAATGAGAGCCTGTTATTTGAAAATGGTGAGCAGCAGATATTATGGCATGATCAAATCAGCACACTGAAAAAAGAAAGTAACAAAAGAGTTAATACAGATGAGCTGATTTATTTAACACTCGCGCCAGGCCAAAGTCATGTTGACAAGATTATAAAAATAAGAATAAGAAAAGAGAAAGATCTTTCCAGGTTGTCAGCCCTTGCTGCATTTTTCCCTCAAATGATTCCTGTTATCTTCATGGATGAAGTTACATTCGGTCCAAAGCCCGTTATTTTCTACGAAGCACTCATGAGATGGAATTATAAGCTATTGGGAGGTGATCTTGTTAAATCGATTCGAAATCTTGTTCTGAGCCAAACGTTTGGTAACCAAAAATCCCTGGCAACGCAATGTTCAGCAGATTTTATTGAAGGGTTCCTGCTTTTTGAAGCTGCCAATTATGGAGAGACTTCGGCATCGTCCAGAACCAAAAGCCAAACCATCCGGGCATATGTTATGAGCGCCCCCTTCAAGAGGCTGATGGACTGTATCTCAAACACAGTGGCATCAGCACTGTTTGACATCCAGAAAAATCACATCGGTGACGAGTGGCAATATTTGCAAGGACAGAACAAAGAGTCGATCAATGGCCTGGCAAAAATAATGGTCGGCTATAGTTTTAATACCTTTGCTTTTGAGGCGGGAGACTTCTTTAAGTTACTAAAGCAAACCATTGGTTTTTCTAATGCAATTGAGGATCTTGCGTTACAGAATGAACTGGACCGGTCAATTGTTAAAGCCACTCAGCTTACTCTTCAGGCAGGGTACGAAGATTTCTTTAAGGGCCAACTCAAATCTCATAGTTTTAATGAGAGCTACGCTCTGCCAATGGCCTCGGGTGCAGGGGTTATTGAAATCCTGTTGAGGCTGTATGCCCAACAGGGCATGGCAGGGCGGGACCAGACCCATCAGGTTCATTCATTGACCAAGCGGGCCGAAGCAATAGGAGTATCCATCAATAAAGCCCTGGCACTACCGGAATTATCTGAACTTCAACTACTGACACTTGGTGTCGCAATACCTGCTGTCATTTATGGTGCATTTAAATTAACTACTGGATCTGATGTTTCATCTCCGTTGTTTAAACTATTTGATGCCACTTATGAAGGAATGGTACTTGGTGCTGCCACGCATTTATTGTCACCTGTTCTTCAGAGATATGGTATTTGGGCAGCAAACACTGTACAAAAGCCAATTCTTCAATTTATGGAGGCAGAGCCTGGAAGCTGGTCAGAATATTTTCTGGCAGATACGATTCGTTACCGTATAGATGTGGTTACTGAAAGTCAGCAGTAAAAAAAACTGATTTTGATAATAGATATAAATCTTTATTAATCCATTTATGGGAATGCAAAGGGAATAAAAACAAATTTTGTATCTCAATTAATTATGATTAAAAAATATTAGATTCGTTTAAAATATTTGAAAATTCGTCTCTACAACAGAGATAACAACTTTAAACAATATTATTCCAGATTTTTCTGTGGCAAAGGAGAGCCTGTCTACTTAGGTGGTAAATAATGGCTTTTCTATTATCCTTCAAATCCAGAAAAAAACCTGAAACATTTAAATCAGATACGACTGTTTATTATCCCCTGCCCCTGCTGTCACTCATATCTGAGTTATTTAACAGTAAATTCTTTTTGATGTTTTTTGTCTTCTCAGTTTATCCTGTTAATTCTTTTGCTGTTAATATTCCGAAGCTATCTCCCGGCAATAACAACTCTGTGGAGATTACAGTAAAAGACAACGCACCACTTCAACTGGAAATTGATACCGAGATATTAAAAAAACAAATTTACGGTAAAATACCCATACGATTTCAATCAGAACATGATCAGGCTTCTTTCAGTTCAGGAGACGCAGAGTCAAATAAAATGTATTGGCATGACAAGGAAGCTTCTGTTGTTGATAATGGGAAAATCCAGCGTGCAAATAATGATCGGTTTATTAATCTAACACTGAATACCACGGATGAAATGGTGGGTAAAAAAGTAAAAATCATACTTGAGAAAGAGGAGAACCTGTCCAGGGTTGCAGCTGTGGGTGCTTTTGTTCCTCAGGTGGTCCCCATTATTGCCATGAACATGGTAACCTGGCAGCCACACTCATTCTGGCAAAATCTTTTACGCTGGAATTATTTACTTCTGGGTATTGATGTTATTCATTCAATCCGGAATCTTGTCCAGAATCAGGTGTTTACGGATACTGACTCTCTCTTTGCCCAGTGCGCTGCGGATTTTGTTGAAGGCTTTACCGCATATTCATTACTGGCGAATCATGGCGAAAAGGTGCTCGGCGACCCGGACAGACCAGTAGCGGCGGCAGTAAACACCGGAAAAATTGAAAAAAACGTAATAGAGACGAGTAGGACAGAAACTTTCAGACTATTCATGAGGACAACACCCACCAATCGAATGCTTAACTGCATGTCTTCCGTTGTTGGCAGTTCACTGAAGACACTACATAACGAAGGTCGTTTGCATCAGGTCTTTGGGAAATGGCCCATGCTCCATAGCCTGAATGATGAAACAATTGACGGTATCGCCATGCTGATGGTCGGGTATGGCCTGAATATGATTGGCAACGTTCCCGGAGGTGCGCTGTCTTTAATTCGAAGAGACCTGGGCTTCGAACATTTGCCTGAGCTTGCCGGTGATTTTAACAACTCGATAAAGACCAGTATTCAACACACCATTCACAATGGCTATATGACGTACTTTAAAGGCAGGGGGTGGGATGCAACGTCAGCTTATGCTCTTGCCTCAGGAGCCGGGTTGCTGGAAATCGGGTATCGTTTTTACCAGTTAAATGAAATGATACCGGCAGGCCAGGATGAACGCCTGAGCCTTTCAGGTTCAGACGACACAAGCCTGATCACCAACCTGCAGCATCAGATAACCTCTATTGGTGAGCGGGCGGAGGCGATAACTTCATCAGGATATCAACTGATCCCTCTGCCCGAAAACATCAGAGGCTATGTAGTTCCTGTAGCAGCAGCAACCATTCTCCCGATAGCAACCTATTACGCCATGAATGGGGTATTGAATTATTACACTACCGGTGGTTTGAATATTGCCTTGCAAAGAGCAGTGACATCCGCAACCAATGGCCTGGTTCTCGGTGCAATGGCTTATGTGTTACTGCCCTATGTCAAGGATCTGGGGGCCAGAGGTACCCAAATGCTGGCTGATCAACTGGTATCATGGACAGATGCTGATAACGATAGCTGGATCGGCTACTTTGCAGCCAGAGATACCCATTACCGGATCAGGGTTATCGTCCTCAATTAGTCTTACCTGTTTGCCAACTGAATTAACAAGATCATAATATGTTCATGTTAACAGTTGATAAAGAGAGTTGGCTGATGTCAGAAAGAAAAGGGACAGGCATTAAATCAGTGGTGTTGAGTGCGCTGTCTGCTGCATTCGGTGTTCAGAAAAGGGCGAATCTGGAAAGGGATTTCCAGCAGGGAAAGCCAGCGCACTACATCATCGCTGGTATCGCCGGAACCGTACTGTTTGTTTTGATACTTTTATTTGTGGTGTATGTCGTCACTCAAAACACTTAAGCTTTTACTGAGAACTGACCCAGTATACCGCCGTCGCAACAACCAGCATTATCAATGCAACAGCCGCAATGGCATCAATTGTACTGTCTTTCATTATTTATCTCCTTGATACTGTCAAAATGGCACATATTGTCTCAACTCATTTAAATTAGCGAAACCCTGACCAACCATCAACTTATTGCACCCCTTTGATTTATTACTTTTTAGCCTACTTTTATTAATAAATAATAGTTTTACTTATAAGTAAAAATCAGTATTCTTCCTCTGTCCCAGGTTTCTGACCTGTTCCCTGGATGTGGCTAATCAGACGAACAATTCATGTATAAATACGATGATTACGACCAGCAGATAGTCGATGAGAGAGTCCTGCAGTTCAGGGACCAGACTCGTCGTTTTCTCGCTGGTGAGTTGCCAGAAGATGAATTCCTGCCTCTTCGTCTTCAGAATGGGCTTTATGTACAGCGCTTTGCCCCCATGCTGCGCATTGCGATTCCCTATGGCATGGTGAGCAGTACACAGATGCGTAAACTGGCCTACATTGCCAGACGTTACGATAAAGGGTATGTCCACTTTACCACCCGGCAGAACCTTCAGTTGAACTGGCCAAGGCTGGAAGAAGTACCGGAAATTCTGGAAGAACTGGCCTCTGTCGAAATGCATGCTATTCAGACCAGCGGCAACTGTATCCGCAATACCACAACAGACCAGTTTGCTGGTGTAGCGCACGATGAGATTATTGATCCCCGCCCCTGGTGTGAAATTATCCGGCAATGGTCCACTTTCCATCCGGAGTTCGCTTATCTTCCCAGAAAATTCAAGATAGCGGTTTGTGGCAGTGAACAGGATCGGGCAGCAACACAGGTGCATGATATCGGCATTCATGCTTTCTTAAATGAAAATAATGATGTTCGATTTAAAATCCTGGCTGGTGGTGGTCTTGGGAGAACACCCATGGTGGGCTCCGTTATCAAACCATCCCTTGAGCCAGAGCACCTCCTGAGTTATCTGGATGCAGTACTGAGAGTTTATAACCGTTATGGACGGCGGGATAACAAGTACAAGGCCCGAATCAAAATTCTGGTGAAGGCTCTGACACCTGAGGTTTTTGCAAAGAAGGTTGAAACTGAGTGGTCTCACCTGAAAGAAACAGACACCAGGCTTCCCCAACAGGAGATTGATCGGGTTCAATCTTTTTTTACTGAGCCTGACTACGAAAAGCTGACCAATATCGACTTCACTGATCTGGCTTTATCCGCCGAACCGGATTTTCAACTGTGGCTCAGACGAAATGTCCATCCCCATAAAAAGCCGGGGTATAGTGCTGTCACCCTGACTCTGAAGGCAACGGCTGATGCTCCGGGAGATGCCAGTGCCGAGCAACTGGAAGCTATCTCAGACCTTGCTGACCAGTTCAGTTTTGGTGAGCTCAGAGTGAGCCACGAGCAGAATCTGATTTTTGCTGATGTTCCCCAAAGCCGACTTCACGAGCTCTGGTTGACACTGAAACCACTGAACCTGGCAACACCTAACCAGGGGCTGCTTACCGATATGATCTGCTGCCCGGGCGGCGACTTCTGTGCACTGGCTAATGCCCGCTCCATTCCGTTGGCAGAAAGCATTCAGCGACGGTTTGATGATATGGACTTTCTCCATGATATTGGTGAGTTGGATCTGAACATTTCCGGTTGTATGAACGCCTGTGGTCATCACCATGTCGGTCATATCGGCATTCTCGGTGTTGATCGTAAAGGTGAAGAGTATTACCAGGTTCAGGTCGGTGGTGCATCCGGGCATGACGCTTCTCTGGGAAAGATCCTCGGACCCTCCTTTAAAATGGATGAAGTGCCGGACATCATCGATAAGATCCTGAAGACCTACGTCGAACTCCGCACTCCGGAAGAGCGTTTTATCGATACCTGTCGACGGGTTGGTGTGCAGCCATTCAAGGAGAAGGTTTATGCCAAAGCTGCTTAAGGATCAGCAAATCAGAAATGATGACTTTCAGATTCTGCAGCAGGATCCGGAAGAGCCCGTATTACCTGATGGCAATGTGCTCTTCCATGTGTCGTCAATTGATCAGGCTGTGAAAGCAAATGGCCTGCATAAAGGTCAGGTTGGCATCTGGTTTGACAGTGACGAAGAACCTGAAACGGTGGCCAATGCCCTGAACCAGTTTGAAGTCATCGCCGTTAACTTTCCTCGTTTTATGGATGGTCGTGGCTACTCTCTGGCCCGTTTGCTTCGGGAACGCTTTCATTACCGAGGGGACATTAGAGCCATAGGCGACATTCTTGTGGATCAGCTCTATTACCTCAAGCGCTGTGGATTCAGTAGTTTCAGATTAAGGGAAGATCAGAATCCGGATTACGCCCTGGCCGCTCTGACCACATTTAGTACGGACTATCAAACCGCTGCCGATAAATTACCCCCTGTGTATCGGTTGAGGCATCAGCTCTAACCACAGTTTGGAATCTCTTTCTTATTTGGAAGAGATTTTCCCCTTCTTCTGCACGAAAACCAAACTGTTGGTTATACTGTCCTTTCCATAAATAATCCAAGAATGAGCCTGAATGATGGAAAGCGGTTCCCTGCTCTTCTCTTTTTTTCTGATTTTCACCGGGGCAGCGATTCTCGCCACCGGAGCCTTGTTCACACGTCAGCCCCTGCTGGTAGCCTATATAGCCCTCGGTGCCATACTCGGTCCGTTTGGACTGGAAGTGGTTAATGACACCAATCTGCTCAATGATATTGCCCATGTTGGCATCATCTTTTTGCTGTTCCTTCTCGGGCTGGACATGCAACCAAGTCACCTTGCCCATCTGCTCAGGAAAACGGCTACCGTTGGCCTACTGAGCTCATTTCTCTTTGCCCTGACGGGCTATGGACTCGGGTTGACATTTGGTCTTCCCCAGAACGAGGCGATCATCATTGGAGCAACCATGATGTTTTCCAGCACAATCATCGGCATTAAACTTTTGCCAACCACCGTGCTGCATCACAGACATACCGGTGAGATCATGGTCAGCCTGCTGCTTCTGCAGGATTTGATGGCCATTATTGCGCTCCTGCTGCTTTATAACCTGAATCCGTCGCATAGTGCCAACTACAACGAACTCATCATGGCCTTTATTGCCCTGCCAGCCTTGATCTTCACCGCTATTATGCTGGTTAAATACCTGCTGCTGCCATTGATGGTCCGCTTTGACCGTTTTCATGAATATCTGTTTTTGATGGCCCTGGGCTGGTGTCTTGGCTTTGCGGAGTTAGCTCATAGCCTGAACCTCTCCTATGAAATTGGTGCCTTTATTGCCGGTATCAGTATTGCCACCAGTCCAATCGCCCAATATATAGCCATCAATCTTAAACCGTTACGAGATTTTTTCCTGGTGCTGTTCTTCTTTTCTATCGGAGCCAGCTTCAATCTTGACTTGATTGGCCAGGTACTTTTCCCGGCAACGGTGATGACTGGGGCTGTTATCCTGATCAAGCCGGTGGTTTTTGGTTTTCTGCTGCGCAAGGTCAGTGAGAATCGGTCCACAGCCTGGGAAGTCGGCTTTCGATTAGGTCAGACCAGTGAGTTTTCAATACTGATAGCGGCTTTTGCCAGCGGACAGAATCTGATTGGTGAGATTTCAGCGCATATTATCCAGGCAACAGCGATACTCTCACTGCTGGTATCTTCCTACATCGTCGTATTCCGCTTTGAATCCCCTATTGCCCTGTCAGAACGCTTGAGAAGGGATTAACACGGATATGGAGCAGAATAATTAATTCCGCGCCATCTGCCGTCCCATAAAGTGTGGGCCATCAATCACCAGGAGAATTTTTCTGCGGGGAACCAGGCTACTGTCATAAGCATCAAGCCAATCAATGGATCGACCATGTTTATCGACAGCAAGAGTCACATTGTTATTAATATCTATGACAATGACTGGCATTTTGGCAACCTGTGCCAGAAAAAAAGTATCTATATGGTCTGAAAAACATCCCGGAGCGGCTATTTCGTCAAGTCCATTAGTTATGGAGGTATTGCCAGCGTCATAACCAACATCACCTTGTAATCTCGCATAGGCTCGTGCCTCGATGGGTGAAAAATTGCTGTTGCCATCTGGATAGCGCTGCTGCCATTCTCTTGCAAAACGGGCAACCTGTTGTCGAAGATCTGTTGCATCTCTGGCTATTTCCGGGCACTGGTGGGCTGCTGAATCGTACAGGCAATTACCGTCTCGACTACTTCGATAAATAGTTTCCCCATGCTGCCTCAACAAAGCATCCACATTTGTTTCCTGCATCTGTATACATTCCTCTGGCCCCACTATTTTATAAGCTGGTGGCGGCTCAAAAGGGTCTTCTACAACGAATTCCGGTAGTGGCGTGTAGGCCGGGGGAGGCTCGGCAGGAAGGGGATTTGATGTTACTGGAGGCACATGCGCGGCCGCAGTCCCTGCTGAAGCAGGAGGCTCAGCAAAGGCGGAGTATGGAGGTGGTGCCGATGGCACATAAGAAGCATAATTTGCAAACCTTGGCGGGTCTACATAAGGAGCAGTGGATGGGGTCGCTGCCGATGGTGGAACATACGAAGCAGTGGATGGCGTCGGTGGCGATGGAGGAGCATAGGAAGCAGTGGATGGCGGCGGTGACGATGGTGGAATATATGAAGCAGTGGATGGAGATGGCTGAATGGGAGCTTCAGGACTAACTGTATCCGCTGAGATAGGCTCTGGCGACTGTATATCAGGTGGTGTCGTTGTGCTGTTTCCACCCCTATGGTGGTAAAAATACCCAATGACACACACCCCAAGTACTGCAGTTACAGCACCAGCGGCAATAATCGCAGCCAGGGGGCTGGCAAACAAAGAAACAGCCAGGCCCGCAAGCCCTCCTAAAGCTAAAACGGCCACCCCGGCAACTGCCCGAACGGTTCTGGACTGCGTCCAATGCTTAGTCTCACCGACATTATTGTCATTATGCGACTGATTATGATTGTAACCAGTCGCTACTGATGCTTCAACAGGGTTCATTATTATTGTCCATTTGAATAACTGATAGAACATTTGACTGCTATTTAGATCTATAGTTCAAATTTAATCAGCTCAGATAAGAACAAAAATGATGAATACCTGAAGAACCGGGTGCTGCTAAGAAAAGAAGCGACTGGTGTTAAACCGTCCCCACCACTTCATTAAGGTGTTATCCAGGGCTGACTCAGCCGCCATCCCCAGTTTGTCGGCAACGCCTTTTTTCATTACATACTCAACCTGTACCAGAACAACCTCATCGACCCTCCGGTAGATATACTCATCACTGGTGCTGATCTCATCAATAAGGTTGAGCGTCAGGGCTTTCTGACCATACCAGATTTCACCGGTTGAAACCTGATCAATATCAACAACTTCCCGCTCGGTCTTGACAAAATCCTTGAATAGCAGATGTGTATCTTCCATATCCTGGATAAATTTCTGCCGTCCTTTTTCGGTATTTTGCCCAAGAACGGTCAAAGTGCGCTTGAACTCACCGGCAGTGTGTAACTCAATATCCACATCATGCTTTTTCAAAAGACGGTGAACATTGGGCAACTGTGCCATTACGCCAATAGAGCCCAGTACCGCAAAAGGTGCTGCAACAATATGATTGGCAACACAGGCCATCATATAGCCACCACTGGCAGCCACTTTATCGACGGTGACCGTCAACTTAATTCCTTTATCGCGGATTCGCTTCAGCTGGGATGCAGCCAAACCATAGGAATGAACCAGACCGCCACCACTTTCCAGCCGGATCACCACTTCGTCCCGCTCTTTATCTGCGAGAGAAAGAACTGCCGTAATCTCTTCCCTCAGCGATTTGACCGCTGAGGCTTTAATATCGCCATGAAAATCCAGTATGAAAACTCTTGGTTTACCCTCTTCCTCACACTCTTTATTTTTTTTGGCTTTTTTCTCCAGCTTCGCCTTTTCCTTCTGCTCTTTGGCTTCTTTTTTCAGCTCAGCCTTATCCAGCAAGGCATGTTTCAAATCCGCCTGAAGGTGCTCGTAGTGTTCATTAAGACGAGTAATCTCAAGATGTCCCTTGTGCATTTTTCTGGCTTTCTGACCTATTGCTGTCACCAGAGCCACTAAAATCACCACACCACCAATCAGGGTAAACGTTTTGGCCAAAAACAAAATAAAGTCTGCCAGATACTCCAAAGGGACCTCCTTAGAAAGGCTTGTGAGTTCCAATATCAAAATGGCCTATATGATAACTGATTTATCATTGGCGGGGACTATAAAAAAGTGATGGGTGCCGGAAATTTTTACCGCCAGAGATTCATACAAGCGTTTGAATTTCGTTGACACATTCGGCTAATACTCATACCATTCGCTTTGTCTAACCAGAAATGCTTAATGTTAAGAAGAAGGATAAAGAAAATATGAGCACTCCTGCCGAAATCATTGAGTCCATGAAAAGCCGCTTTAATACCGATGCAGCTGCGGGCGTCGATGAGATTTTCCAGTTTGATATTGAAGATGCTGATGCCTACCATCTGATCATTAAAGATGGGTCTCTGGATATTGTTGCTGGCACCCATGACGACCCAAGCGTAACACTGATTATGGACAGTGAAACCATGTCCGGTGTGATGTCAGGAGAAATTGATGGCATGCAGGCGTTTATGATGGGTAAGTTGCGTGCTGAAGGAAACATGATGCTGGCTACCAAGCTTGGTGCCTATTTTCCTAACTAATAGACGACTGTCTGTTAACTGTTTGTGAAAAAAAGTTGTCTCCTGATAGATCATCACAAAAAGCCAGCCCTGGATAATTTCACGGTTGGCTTTTTTATTGTCGAAACCCTCTCATATCGGGAAATTAATTGCCATTTATCCAAAAATAGCTACCGTTTATCTCGAATGACGTGAGAAATCAGGTGAGAAAAGATATACAATCACTGACTTTTAATAAGAACAATAACGCCATCAGCACCATCGATGAAAAAAATGGATGAAAAGATAAGAGAGTTCATACCTGAAAATTCTGCTGGCTTTACTTTGGTAGAATTGATCATCACCCTGACCGTTCTAAGTATTCTGTCGTCTATTGCCTATCCCTCCCTTACCGAGAGTATTGCCAATAATCGGGTCCGCAGTCATGCTGAAGAGATACAGAGTATCCTGGCATTTGCCCGCTCAGAAGCGATCACCCGTGGTACTGATGTTATTATCTCACCGGATAATGGCTGGGCTGGAAATAATGGCACGGTAACCGCCAATGGTGTCAACATAATGCAACTCCCTCCCCTTTCCGGTACCGCGATCAATTCAACTGCAGCACAGTTTAGCTTTGATGCAAGGGGACTTTTCACTGGTGCCAATGTTTCCATCAATGATGCCAGGGCTTCTGATACTGCAATATTGAGTATTGATGGTGGTGGCGCTACATCACTATTGATAACTGGAAAGGTTCAGGAACAGCTTGAGACAGATACCGGCAATGCCCAGGAAACAAGTGATGAACAGAAATAACGGCTTTACCATGATTGAAGTGCTGGTGGCCATGATCATCATATCAGTGGGATTGTTAGGCATTGCCGGTCTCGTGGTTGAGTCACGAAAGAATATTGTTGAAGTACAACAACGATCCATTGCCTTACAACTGGCTGAGGATCTGTTAGCCCGTATTAATGCCAATAATTCCGGGCTGGCCAGCTACAACGGCGATATTGCTGCCGCACCAGCCCTGCCAGCAACCCTGTGCGACGGGGCGAATTCTAACTGTACACCCGCGCAAACAGCCGCCTTTGACCTCTGGCAGTGGGGAGCGGCTCTCTTTGGTAATGAGGTGCAGACTGCTGCAGACACAGGAGCAGGTGGTCTCATTTCACCACGGGCATGCATCAACATCAATAATACCGATGTGACCCTGACGATTGTCTGGCGGGGAAAATTTACCCGCCCCGATACCAGGGCAGCGGTTACCTGCGGAGACGCAGATGCAGGCTATCGCTCCACAGTGGATAATGATCTTCGTCGGGTCATGGTGATACAAACCACCATCGGTTAGGTGCAGTACATGGATGTGAGGAAAGTCATGATAAAAAACCCGCGGGCCATTGCCAGTGATAAAAGACAACAGGGGTTTACCCTGGTTGAACTGATGGTCGCTGTCACCCTTTCGCTATTTCTGCTGGCTGGTGTGGCCGTTCTCTATCTCAACACCTTTACCGCCCAGCGTGACAGCAGTGCCATGATTACTCTCAATGATAATGCCCGCACAGCACTGGCCATCATCTCCCGCGACCTTCGCTCTGCAGGGTATATCAATGGCTTGCCGCCAGAGAGCATCAATCAAAATGGCCTGGCGGTTAGCGATGATTGCACTGGCATTGCTGCAGCCCTGACCCCTTCCCCCGCATTTATGGCCGGACGGGCCAGTAACGATATTTTCGGCTGCGCTGCCGGGCAGCCCGGAGACTATACCGCCAATGATGGCCTCCCTTCTGACTGGCTGCTGTTCCGGGGAGCAATTGGCGAAGTGGTTACCAATCCAGTGGCAGACACCAACTACCTGGTCGCCAATACTCAGGAAGGCCACCTTTTCCGTTCTGCCAATGCCCCGTTAATTTCCGCTGACCAGGAGATTCGGGAATATCAGTTCAGCCTGTTTTATCTTCGGGATAATCAGCTGAGGCTGACCCGTCTTGTCAATGACGCCCTGGTTGAAACCACACTGGCCAACAATATCGAAGCCATGCGCGTATTTCTGGGCATTGATGATAATGGCGATGGTCAGGTAAACCGCTATCAGGGAACACCGGCCAACACTAATAACTGGACAGAGCAACAATGGAATGACGTACAAAGCATCAAACTTTACCTGCTGGCCACTACCGATCAAATCAATGCCTTTGAAGATTTTCGCACCTACCAGATGGGCGACATTACTGTTCAGCCCAATGGCGATAACCGCAATCGTCGTTTAGCCAGTACCACCATCTTTCTCTATAACCAGACCTATCGGTGACCGGGGATGACACAGTTCAAAGCAAAACAGGGCGGTATGATTCTGATGGTTTCCCTGTTGTTTCTGATGATGCTGACCACTATTGCTGTCACACTGGTAAACCAGTCCAGCCGGTCACCGCGCATGATCGCCAATGCGGAAATAAAGCTGATTACGTTCAACCAGGCACAGGCAACGCTCAACCAGATTGCTGTTATGGGCATGGACAGTTTTGACCGGGGCATCTGTGGGGCGGACCAGGCTCCCTATAACCCATACGACCCTGACGATACCATGGACGAGCCAGAGAAATTGGCACATACCTGTGGTGCCAACAATACAGCGCCCAGCCCAAGCATTCACTATCAGGCTTCCAGCCAGACGTTACCCCGCAGCGAGAATGCCAGTGGCGTTGGTAAGTACAGCGTTGAGTTTTACCAGATTCAAACGAACAGTGCACAGTCAGGCATAGCCACCTCCCTGGCCATGAACACCTATAAAGTAATGCTGGGTGAACAGGGTGGTTCAGCAACCGGGGATTGGAATGTCAATGTCGGCAATATAGTGGCAACGGCAAGCCCATAGAAACAGCCAGGGGCCGTACCAGAAAGTTCTGGTTTTAACATAAACATGAATAACAAATTTGGTCGTATAATGTGGCATAGAGTGATTTTACAAGGCATTAAATCTGCGGCACTTGTCGCTGTACTTTTGCAGTATCAACTTGCTGCCCATGCTGACGATACGGAACTGTTTACTGGTGCCAATATTAACAATAATGCCAGGCCCCAGGTGATGATCTTGTTAGATACATCCGGGAGTATGGACTATGATGCCCCTTCTATCCCCAAACGCCCCTATAACCCATCAATTACTTATGGTGGTAGCCGAAACCCCAGTAGCCGCTACACCATTTACTGGAATTACGAGTTATTAGTTGATGGCAGCCCATGTACTCCAGTTTATTTTTTCGGAACATCCGGAACAGTTGTTGGCGCAACCTGCCCTGGCAATTACCTTAACTGGTATAATCAGACTGAATTCCAACCTCCCGGAACCCGGATTAACCTGGCAGTTAATGCAATTACCGATCTTATCAATAATAACCCCGGAGTAGACTTCGGCCTTGCTGCTTTTCTGAATGGCCGTGATCGGGGCAGAGGGGGCTATATCAGACGTCGAATAAGTCCGGATAGCAGCCATATTCTGAATGACCTGAATTATATTGATCCAGAAGGCGGAACACCTCTTTGTGGTGCCTACTACGAAGTCCTTAACTTTTTTATGGGGCGGGAATTATATCGAGGACAACTGACCGGCAGCCGGGACACCAGTGTAGAACAAATCCCTGGAAGCCGATACAAAACCACCAGTGAATATGGCGATATTCCAGTGGTTAAACCCTGTCAAAACCTGTACATCATATACGTAACCGATGGAGAGCCGAGTGCTGAGTTTGCGGTAAATAGCAGAGTCAAGTCTGATAATCGGTTGCTGATCGATGGCCTGACACCCATTACCAGCTGTGATAATTATGCTGATAACAGTGGTGGGTTAAGTGAAAATTGTCTGCCAAAGCTTGCCGAATATCTGGCAAAGCCAGGACCTGGTGGACTTGATGGTAATATTGCTACCGGAAATCAAAAAGCATTTACCTACACCATTGGTTTTGCGACAGATCAGCCTCTGTTACGCGAGACCGCAGATAAAGGAAACGGAGTCTGCTATACAACCGTTGGCAGCAATATAGACGCTGACACCGGGTGTGTGGTCGTAAACGATATCGCTTCAGCATTCCAGGGTGCCCTGGGAGAAATTCTCCAGCAAACCAGCACCTTCGTTTCTCCTGCAGTTGCCGTAAATACATTCAAGCGAACTGAGTCGCTGGACAATGCTTACTATGCCATGTTCCTCCCAACCGACTCCGCTCGATGGAAAGGCAATCTGAAAAAATTGAAAATCTATAAGGATGACTCAAGTCCTGCCTGTACAGATTTGGATGATCACGTGCCAGGTACCGTGATTGATCGGCGATGTGATGTGGCACTGGATGATGGCAGCAATCGGATTGCCGATGGCCGTAGCACGTATTGGGGAACTGTTGATGATGGTAGTGATGTGGCCAGTGGGGGATTAGGGGCAACCCTTCTAAACTCAAGGGGGACGTTTTATACCAATTTGGTTAATGCTCAAAATCAGGAGTCAATTGGCTCACTGGATAATATTGATACGAGCCGTTTTAATCTTGACGGTAATGAGAGCTTCACCGCTACAGATCTGATTAACTGGGTCAAAGGACTGGACAGCAGTGGCAATACGCTGGACTGGGTTCTGGGTGATATTCTGCATTCAAGACCAGTAACTCTGAATTATGGCGATACTGATGGCAGCGGCACTGAGTACAGTGAAAATAATCCCGATATACGACTGGCTTTTGGCACCAACTATGGCGTCCTGCATTTTATTGAGGATCAGGGGAATAACGTGGTTGAGAACTGGTCATTCTTTGCCGGAGAAACCGCCGGTAACGCAGCAAAGCTCTATGAAAACCGTGATGATGCAGGCCACCCCTACGGGCTTGATGGCCAGATAAGCGTGATCCGCCTTGACTATAACAAAGACGGCAATATCAAACATACCGATGGTGATCGCATGATCCTCTATTTCGGCATGCGCCGGGGTGGCAGCAGTTACTATGCCATTGACGTTTCCAATCCGGATGGCACTCCTACCCTGCTTTGGCGGATTGACCATACCATGCCCGGATTTACCGAGCTTGGCCAAAGCTGGTCAACACCGGTACCTGTTATTTTACCGGGCCATCGGGAGTTGGTGACGACCACCGAAGGCAAGGTAACGACCAGCTCAATCAACTATAAATATGCTCTTGCCTTTGGTGCCGGTTATGACTCAACCAATGATGATGATCGCCAGGGTGAAGATTTTATCGACGCAGCGGGTGACTCTCATAAAGTCAGGAAATATTCACAAAATGGCCGGGGCCTGTTCTTCGTTGACGCTTCGTCAGGGTCATTAATCCAATCGTTTACTGCCCCTGACGCCATTGATACAGCAAACCCGATACAGTACGAAAGCAGTGATCTGAAATGGAGTGTGGTGGCATCCCCCGCACCCATGGACAGTAATGGTGACGGCCTTACAGACCGGGTCTACTTTGCAGATACCGGTGGCAATGTTTTCAGAATCGATATCGGTAAGGCTTATCCTGATGCCAATGCTCCCGATGTTGAAACTGCCCTGTGGTCCATGATCAAGCTGGCAGAGCTTGGGGCAGATGAGACAGATATACGCCCATCTCCGGATAGTATCGACGATCGTCGTTTTATGTACCAACCGGAGCTGGTGAGAACCACTTACCGGGGACGTGCATATGATGCGGTAGTACTGGGCAGTGGTAACCGGGCCAACCCCATGGCCACTTCAAATACTGACCGTTACTACGTTATCCGTGATACCAATATTTTCTATAACCGCTTTGGCAGTTGTAATGACTGCACAACACCACCCAACGTTATTTCCCATAGCAGTCTGTACGATGCCAGCCGTAACCTTATCCAGCAGGGTACTGATCAGCAAACCGCTAATGGCTTGTCGCTACTGGATAGCAGTAACGGCTGGTATATCAACCTTTCCGCTTCGGGGGAAAAGACAACCACCACCGGCGATGTTTACAGCGGTCAGTTGCTCTACAGCACCTACGCTCCCTCCTCTGCCCCGGGGGCCAACATCTGCACACCCAGTATCGGTTCCAGCCGCTTTTATGTGGTGGACCTTCACACTGCTTCGGCGATTCGGGACGTAGACAATGATAATGATAAAGAGATACATGACCGGTTTTCCTTATTTTCCGTTGTAGGGATGCCCGGTGATGCCACTATTGTCTCCCTTGGTAAAGACACTCTCTCCCTCGGTAAAGACAATGGCTCCCTCGATAAAGACAGAGTCCCCCTCGGTAAAGACAGGAACCTGATCGATTTGAATACCGGATACAGCGGTGCTGTCAATGAAGTCGGTATGCATCGCAGTGGCTGGATAGAACAATAGCAATACATCAGGAGTAAAATAACATGGGAAAAGCCTCAGGCTTTACGCTTATCGAGCTAATTATCGCCGTTGTTATTGTTGGCATACTGGCCTCTATTGCTGTGCCAAGTTACCAAAACGCTATCCAGAATGGTCGGCGTGCCGAAGGACAGACAGCACTGCTGGACATTGCCGGAAGACAGGAGCAGTTTTTCCTTGATAACCATCAATATACCGCTGATTTAAGAAATCTTGGCCTGGGAGCCAATCCATTTATATCAGACGATGGCTGGTATTCAATCAGTGCTGCCTGTGGCGGTAACGGAGATTTTTTCGCCTGTTCCGACGGCTTTGTGCTGATTGCAACCCCACAGGGAGGTCAGGTACCTGATGGCGGCCTGGTCCTCGACTCTTTAGGTAATAGGTTCGGTAATTGGTAAGGCTAAAGAAATCGAAATTGGTCTGAAATCCCCTCTTGTTAGGCAAAGATCTCCGCTATTCTCGGTGATCTTTCTGGCGTTTCATTCTTTCTCAATGATTAACTTTGCCACAAATATTTCAGGTTTCTTATAAGTATTTAAATATGATTGGATAATATCAAACAAATAAATCCACCAGCTTTCTGGCTATAGTAAAACCCGGTGGCAGCTCTGGCGGATTATCCCGATGAAACCAGCCGCCAAAGCTGAGTTCCTTTTCTTCGAGGACAATTTCACCACTTGTGTACTCCCCATGAAACCCCATCATTAATGAATGGGGAAAGGGCCAGCTCTGACTGAAACAGTAATGGAGTTTGCCCAGCGTAAGGCCTGTTTCCTCAAGTACCTCACGATGCACAGCCTCTTCAGCACTCTCCCCGGGCTCGACAAAACCCGCCACCAGCGTATGCATGGTTGACGCTTTACCATGGCGATGATGTCGAACCAGAAGCATTTCCTCCCCCCGGGTCACAAGAACAATGACACAGGGAGAAATCCTCGGATAGGTATGGTGCTCACATTGGGCACAAGCCATTGCCCACTCTCCGACTTTTTCCTGCATCTGATGACCACAACAGCCACAGAATGCATGTTCCCTCCGTGAAGTCAGGATCTGCAGGCCATGGCTAAGGAAACTATAAACCGTTGAGTCTGACTCAGACAGTAAGGCCCTGATGCTTATAGTACCTGTTTCAACGGTGAGACTTGTGAGTTCAACAATCCCTGCTGCCTTGCCATGAAAATAGCCGGTGACTATCGCCTGTTGTTTGATTGCCAGCTGAAACTTGTCGAGACTGTACCAGAGAAAGTTTTCTCCGGTGCTTTCGTCATTTAAAACAACCTGTCCTTCAAACAGTACCAGCCAGCACTGGCCAATCAGTTCAGGTTGCAGGCCTTGCAAAGGTGAATAGTTCACATCCATCACATCGGTAAGATCATGATCCAGTGGCAAAGTAAACTCCTTGATTCCTTTCCATACCCTGAAGACACATTAAAATTATGAACTAATCGTTAGCAAGCCACAGGCAGTTACCCGACTGTTTTTGAATCTGTTCCAGCTTGTGTTGATGGTTTTGCAACTCAGTATCACTGACAGAGATGACTCGCAGCGCAGGCCTGCCTGCAGCCAGTCGCCGGATAATACTGCCCTCTTCCGAATCACCAGCACCATCCTCACTGCTGCCAAGGGAAAGAGCCGTCTGCCCGCCGGTCATGGCAAGGTAGACTTCCGCCAGAATCTCAGAGTCCAGCAACGCGCCATGCAGGGTTCGGGAAGAGTTATCAATGAAATACCGCTTACATAAAGCATCCAGATTATTTTTCTGGCCCGGATGTTTTTTTCTGGCAAGGGCCAGAGTATCAAGCACACCACAACAGCCTTCTACATTGGGGAACCCCCGGCGTAACAGGGAAAACTCATGGTTGATAAAACCAACATCAAACGCTGCGTTATGAATAACCAGCTCGGCTCCGCGAATAAACTCGAGAAATTCATCGGCAATGGCACTGAACACCGGCTTATCGGCCAGAAACTCATTGGTAATGCCGTGAACTTCGATGGCTTCCTGCTCTACCACCCGCTGCGGGTTGATATAGGCATGGTAATGGTTACCGGTGAGTTTCCGGTCAATCATCTCCACGCAGCCTATTTCAATAACCCGGTGCCCTTGTTTAGGGTCAATACCGGTGGTTTCTGTATCAAGAATGATCTGTCGCATAGTTAACGGTTCTCAAATATTGGCCAGAAGACTGTCTACTTTTTGAAAGCTTCCGCACCCTTACAGGCCAGCCGGTCAGCAATTTCATTTTCCCGATGACCGGCATGGCCTTTGATCCATCGCCAGTCGATATCGTGTCGTTGATTCTGTTGGTCCAGCAGCTGCCAGAGATCCTGATTCTTCACCGGCTGACCCGCTGCTGTTTTCCAGTTTTTCCGTTTCCAGCCGGTCATCCATTCGGTGATACCTTTACGGACATACTGGGAGTCGGTAGTAAGAATAATTGAACAGGGCCGTTTCAGAGCCTTGAGCCCTTCTATCGCCGCCATAAGTTCCATCCGGTTATTGGTGGTTTCGGGCTCACCGCCAAATAGCTCTTTCTCTACAGTGCCGTAGCGGAGCAACACACCCCAGCCACCGGGCCCGGGGTTTCCTTTACAGGCACCATCGGTAAAAATTTCAACTGTCTGACTCAAAAGAACTCCAGTCTTTGTTTACTTTAACGGAACTGGTTCTACCAGCACTGGGGCGGGTCAATGGCTGACCGACAAAACGCCTGCGCACATCGGACCATACCTTTCTTACCGGGGTCAGCCCGGGGGTTTCGCGGGTGGCAATCATCATATAAAAGCCACCGACCGGCAGCTGAAGTTGTTCCAGCCTTTGTTCAATCAGATCACCACGCAAACCGGTAAAGAAACGTTTCAGCGGTTGAACATAGCCACCATAAACGATTCTTTCCACATTGAAATTGAGCAGGGCAAGCCAGTCTTTCAACCGTGACGGCGGAATAAAGTGAGCATCCCTGAGAAGACGACGCTGACCTGGTACACACCACCGGGCAATATTGGTCATGCTGTAGGGGTTGAAGCCAATAATTATCAGCTTGCCGTCCGGTATAATGGTATTCGCCGCCTCACTGAGCAAGCGATGCGGGCTGTCCACAATTTCCAGCGTGTGTTGCAACAGAACAAGATCCAGGCTTCCCGGTAACACTGGCCAGTAATGGGGATCAGCCATCACCTGTGGTCTCGGGCAATCGGCAAGATGACTGGAACCGAGGATAAACTGCCTTCTTACCGGACTGCTGAACATCAGATCTTTATGCCAGGAGGCAGAGTATTGCCCCGCATGGAAACCAAAGATGGTACCTAACTCTCTTTCCAGCAGACTTTTTTCATAGTCAACCAGTAACCTTCCTGAGTCGGTATCCAGCCAGCGACGCAAGCCTCCAATACGGTCAGAGAAACTGCTTTTGGTCCTTTTCTGAAATGGTCGAATCATGCAAATTATTGTACCAATAAATATCCCAGAGACTTTTCATCATCAGGTCTGTTCATGTTAACCTCGTTAAGATCGAGTTTATACAGAAAATATTATTCTATGACATCAGCAGATATCGGCTATAACATCTTCAACCGGACAACCTCATAGCACATACAGGCTCAAAACTGATCTTCCCTGTGCAGCAGTATCAACGATGATCACAGGGATGAAAGAAAGGACATTCAAGGCGATGCTGATTATATCTCCGATACCCGCATTTAATGACAACTACATCTGGATATTTCATTCACCGGATAGCCGGGATGTTTTTGTGGTTGATCCCGGTGATGCCAGGCCAGTTGAACAGGCACTGAATCATCATGAACTCAATCTGGTGGGTATTCTCATTACCCACCACCACTTTGATCATATTGGCGGAGTCGCTGAACTGACCCGCAACAGAAATATTCCGGTTTACGGTCCTGATAACCCGGACATCAAGGGAATCACTCACCCTTTGCGTGATAATGATACGGTTGAGCTCAGCACCTGCCAGTTTAAAATTCTGGCCACTCCCGGCCACACACTGGACCATATTGCTTACTTTACCGATTCCGGCGAGGATGAAAATCCAGCGCTTTTTTGTGGAGACACTCTATTTGTTGGTGGTTGCGGCCGATTATTTGAAGGGACGGCAGAACAGATGTACAGCAGTCTGTCCCGACTGGCTTCACTCCCTGGCCATACACGGATTTACTGTGCCCATGAATACACCCAGGCCAATCTTGAATTTGCCCGGTCAGTGGAGCCAAATAACCGAAAGCTACAGGAACAGGTTATGCAAGTTGCTGAGTTACGCTCTGAAAACCGGCCTACCGTGCCCTCAACCCTGAGAAAGGAATTGGACACAAATCCGTTCCTCAGATCAGATCAACCGGAAGTTATTCAAGCCGCCTCTGACAGGGATCCGTCCTCAAGTGCCAGCCCCATCGACGTTCTAAGGGTAATCCGAGCATGGAAGGATAATTTTTGATAGTGGTAAAATAATGAACTGATAATACTCAGAACCCTATATATGACCAAAGCCCCCTACTTAACAGGCCAGCGATTTACTTTTGGCCCACCCCGACGGACTCTGCCAACGCTGGCCCTTTCGCTGTTTCTGACGGGTTGTCAGCTGGTGAGTAACTCGCCCTCATCTTCGGCATCCACGGTCAAGAAAGAAACCAGGCCTATTGTTGAAAAGCCTTCTGTGGAAAAAGCGGAGGTCACCACACCGGAGAAGATAACGCCTGAAAAAAAAGAACCGGTGGTCATCGACGACCTGTGGGTTCGCATTCAGTCAGGTCTGGCAATGGATCTTGACCAGAATAACCCGCGAATTCAGGCTGAACTGAACTGGTATAAACGTCACAAGTCTTACTTCAGCCAGATTTCCAAACGTTCAGAGCCCTATCTCTATTTTATTGTCAAAGAAGCGGAAGCGAGAAATGTTCCCCTGGAACTGGCACTGATGCCCATTGTAGAGAGCAGCTTCGATCCTTTCGCTTACTCTCATGCAGGTGCTTCAGGGCTCTGGCAGTTTATGCCGGCAACGGGTAAACACTACGGCCTCCATCAGAACTGGTGGTATGACGGTCGCCGGGATGTGGTACATTCTACCCGTGCAGCACTGGACTATATGCAAACCCTGTACAACAGGTTTGGCGACTGGGAGCTGGCACTGGCAGCGTTTAACTCTGGCCCCGGCCGGGTACAGCGGGCTGTTCGGAAAAACAAAAAGCTCGGTAAATCTACCCGTTTCTGGGCACTTGACCTTCCCAGAGAAACCACGGCCTATGTGCCGAAACTGATCGCCCTTGGTAAAGTGGTTCGAAACCCATCCAAACATGGCGTCCAGTTGAACAAAATTCCCAATAAGCCCTACTTCGCCAAGGTAGATACCAGTGGTCAGCTGGATATGGCCAAGGCAGCCAAACTGTCGGGGGTCGAATTGGAAGAACTCTACCGACTCAACCCCGGGCTGAACCGCTGGTCAACGCCACCGGAGGGGCCTCACCACCTGGTAGTTCCAGTCACTCATGCTGAACATTTCCGGACTCAGCTGGCAAACCTGCCGCCGGAGAAACGGGTAAAATGGGATCGCTACACAGTCAGTACCGGTGATACCCTGAGCACCATTGCCATGAAATACCAGACCAGTGTCAATGTCATTACCGAGGCCAATAAACTCAGCGGAACCATTATCCGTATTGGTCAGGGCCTGATGATCCCGGTAGCCGCGAAAACCGCAGAAAGTTACACACTCAGTGCCAGCCAGCGCCTTGCAGCAAAGCAAGATCGTTCGGTGAATGGCCGTTACAAAGTTGAGTACCTGGTAAAGTCTGGCGACAGCTTCTGGACGATTGCCCAAAAGTACGAGGTTGGTGTTAACGAGCTGGCTCGTTGGAACAATATGTCTCCCAAAGATACGCTGCGAATTAATCAGAAGCTGGTGGTCTGGAAGAAACAGGATTCACAAAATGCGGTTGTGAGAAAGGTACACTACAAAGTCCGTTCCGGTGACTCCCTGGCCAAAATTGCCTCAAAGTTTAATGTGAATGTCGCCCAGATCAGAGATTGGAACAGCGATATGAGTGGCAAATTTATTCACCCCGGCCAGCAGGTCACATTATTTGTCAATGTAACCCGCAGCTTCTGACTCCCCCACCTTTCCGGCAGATGCTATCCTGATAGCTTTCTGCTGGAAGGTCCTGAGCTTTGATCATCTCTCCCAAAAATAAGATAAGTCTTTAAGAACAGACATCGGAATTACGGCTATGGGGTTTACCGTCTTCAGATTAACAACACCGCTGATCATCTGTGTCTTGAGTATCAGTCCAATGCTATCTGCAGCCGACCAGAACAGCAGGCTAAGACACGCCATCAGCCTTTATGGTGAGCCCGGGTATGCTGAGAGCTTCCGGCACTTTAACTATGTTAATCCCGATGCACCAAAAGGTGGTGAGCTGAAACAGGGCGTTATTGGTCATTTTGACAGCCTTGTACCCTATATAGATCGTGGCACAGCCGCGGCTGGCAGTTATATGATGTATGACACGTTACTGGCCAGATCCTGGGATGAGCCCCTGACCAAATATGGCCTGATTGCAGAGAGTATAGAACTTGCCCCTGATAACACCTGGGCAGCCTTTTCCATAAACCCGGCGGCCCGATTCCATGATGGTCAACCCGTCACCGCTTACGATGTTAAGTTCAGTTTTGACCTGCTCCGGGAAAAAGGGTCAACGTTTTATAAACAGTTCTATCAGGATGTCGAGAAGGTAGAAGCCACCAGCAGCCACAGAGTGCTTTTTGTGTTCAGGCACAGCAATAACCGGGAACTGCCATTGATTCTGGGGCAAATGCCCATTCTTCCCAAACACTATTGGGCAAACCGTGATTTCTCTTCTCCCGGCATGGAGATTCCTGTCAGCAGTGGCCCCTATAAACCGATTAAAATAGAGCCCGGCCGCTCAATAACCTTTGCCAGGGTCGACAACTACTGGGGGAAAGATCTGCCCGTTAACCGGGGAAGACACAATTTTGACCGCATTCAATACGAATATTATCGAAACAGCCATGTCCTTTTAGAAGCACTGCAGAAAGGAGAATACGATCTCAAAACCATCAGCGACCCTCGCGTCTGGCACGACCAGATACGGGATGAAGCACTGAAAAAAAACCAATTAATTCGCACATCTTTAAGCAATCATAACCCGCAGACCTTAACCATCACCTATAACGCCAGAAGAGAGATTCTATCAGAGCCGGGGGTCAGAGAAGCTCTGGGATACGCCATCGAATTTGACTGGATCAATCGACACCTATTCCATGGTATGTACCATCGGGCAGACAGCGTTTTTGCCGGGACAGAACTGGGAGCTTCGGGAAAACCTTCAGAACAGGAAACAGAATTGCTCTCAGTATGGAAACATGAAATTCCGAAACAAGCATTGGATCAGGCATGGACTCCACCGGGGAATGAGCCCGGGATGACCCGCCGGGATCGCAAAAGAAAAGCGCTATCGCTGTTAAAGCAGAGCAGCTGGACCATCAACAACAACCAGCTGGTGAACCAGAACGGCAAACCGCTGGAGCTTGAAATCCTGTTATCCTCTTCTGAAGAGGAACGGATCTTTATTCCAGTACAAAAGACACTGGAAAGCATGGGGATCAGACTGAATATAAGAACCGTAGACGCTGCCCAATATGTTGAAAGGCTCAGAAACCAGGACTTTGATATGGTTCTGTACACCTTTCCCCACACGCCCTCTCCCGGCACAGAACAGGCCAGCTTATGGGGTTCAGCGACCGTTGACCAGCACGGCTCCAGAAATATTGCCGGTATCAAGCTGAAATCCATTGATAGCCTGACGGAGAAAATACCCCGGGCCAACTCCCGGGAGGAACTGCTAACGCTGGTCAAATCCATGGATAGAATCATTCTCTGGAACCACTATGTACTGCCCCTGTGGTACCAGCCCCACTGGCTGATAGTCCACAAACAGCAACTGAAGTACCCGAAAAATCCTGCGCCCTATGCACTGGATTTGAGTACCTGGTGGTATCAGAAAAACCAATAAGTGTGGCTAATTGCAAGGAACTCGCTGGATGACTGACTTTTTGAAAAATGGATTTCTATTTATCAGTCTTATCTACTCTGTGTATGCTTTCGCGAACCCCGCTGGTATCAATTCGACCAAAGCCCATGGCCTGAGCTTTCATAACTCGCTGCAATATCCTGAGAATTTTACCCACTTTGGCTATGCCAACCCCAATGCCCCCAAAGGCGGTACCCTGAGAAAAGGCGTTGTCGGCAGTTTTGATACGTTTAATACGTTTGCCCCAAAAGGCAACTGGGCGGATGGCAGCTACTTTCTTTATGACCCGTTGATGGTCAAGGCCGGTGATGAACCCTATTCAGTCTATGGCCTGATCGCCCGGCAAATTGAGTATCCGGAGGATTTTCGATGGGTCATATACCATCTGAATCCCCATGCCCGGTTTCATGATGGACACGCGATTACCTCAGAAGATGTTGTCTATACCTTTCAATCACTGAAGAAACGAGGCCCACCTCACTACAGGCATCTTTATGGAATCATTGAGAATGTCGAGTCACTATCGCCTACGTCCGTTCGTTTCAGTTTTTCCGAGCCACCAGCCAAAAGTCTGATTCTTCGACTCTCGCAACTCAGGGTGCTGCCAGCGCACTACTGGCAGCAGCCAGAGCGTGATCTCTTCAAGGCGACACTGAAGCCCCCACTGTCCAGTGGACCTTTCCGGGTAAAAGAGTTCAGCCCCGGACGCTTTGTTACCTATGAACGTGTTACGGATTATTGGGCAGCTGACCTGGCCGTCAACAAAGGTCGACATAATTTTGATCTCCTCAGAACCGACTACTACCGGGATGATGGCATTGCCCTTGAGGCCTTTAAAAAAGGAGAGTACGACCTCCGTATTGATGCCAATCCCCGAAGCTGGTCACAGGCGTATAAACCAACGCAGACAGGCAAAGCAAAATTCATTCAGGAAAAAATAAACAACAAAAGTCTGGGCATGCGAGCGTTTGTATTCAATCTGAGAAAACCGGTTTTTGCCAGCCGAACAGTCAGAAAAGCCATTTCCCAGGCGCTGGATTTCAACTGGATGAATCAACACCTGTTTTTTGGTATGTATTATCAGGCCTACAGTCTTTTCTCTAATTCAGACCTCGCCGCTGATGGGCCTCCTTCTGAAAAAGAGAAGGCGTTACTGGCTCCCTGGCAGGATGAGCTTCCTGATAAGTTGTTTACCGCCCGCTGGGAGCCGGTTCAGACAGACGGTTCAGGCAACTGGCGAAATAACAAGACTCGGGCCTTCCAATGGCTGAAAGAAGCCGGTTATCGCTACAACAACAAAACTCTTGTTGATCCCCATGGTCAACCACTGAAGTTTGAGATTCTGCTGACTGACCCTGAACATGAACGCTTTGTGATTCCATTCGTTCGTAATCTCAGTGAACTGGGTATTGCCGCCAGCATCAATACCGTAGATGCCTCGCGGTACATCAATCGTCTCCGCACGTTTGATTTTGATATGATCATTCACGGCTTTTACCCCGGTATTACCCCCGGTACCGAGTTAAAAAATTTCTGGGGCAGCGCCAGCGCAGACAGTGACGCGGGACAAAACCTTTCCGGCATTAAACTCGACTCGCTGGACCGTATGATTGATAACGCCATCATGGCAACAACCCGTGAAGAGCTGACTCTTTACACCCGGGCCATTGATCGGATCGTACTCTGGCACTACGCGGTCATTCCTCAATGGTACCTGCCCTACTGGCCAATGGTTTACTGGCCAGGACTGCAACACCCTGAGCTTGCCCCACCTTTTGACAATGGCTTAAGTACCTGGTGGCGGGAATATTGATATAAGTCCGGCCTGACGGGTACTTAACAACCATCCATGGTTCAGTCTATATTAGAACGATTACTTATATACAAGACTGCACAGAGATTTTTCAACACTAACGGTTGCTTATGATGGTCATGAATTCTGGTTATCTTACACTTGCAGCGCTGACCCTTGGGGTGACTCTCTCTTATTCCAGCGGGTCATCAGCCACTGCCTCTGGAAATACCACCGGGTCAGAGCACGAGGTCATCGCTAAAACGTCACTGGTGCTGCACGGTGAAGCGAAATATGGCAGCAAGCCCTTTACGCACTTTGATTATGTCAATCCTGAGGCCCCCAAAGGCGGCAGTATTCGTATGGCTGCCAGTGGTACCTTTGACAGCCTCAATCCATACACCAACAAAGGAACCCCGGTTAGCGGTATCGCGCTTATTTATGACACATTGATGACCCAGAGCCGTGATGAGCCTTTTTCCCTCTACCCACTCATCGCCGAGTCCGCAGAAAAAGCCCCTGATAACAGCAGCATCACCTTTAACCTGAACCCCGACGCCCGTTTCCACGATGGTCAGCGGATCACTGCTGACGATGTAAAATACACCTTTGAACTACTGACCCGTCACGGGCACCCTTTCTACCGCAGTTACTATTCCGATGTGGACACCGTCACCGTGCTTGCTGATCGTCGGGTCAAATTCACATTCAAACATAGCAATAACCCTGAACTGCCTTTTATTCTGTCAGAGCTGCCTGTTCTTCCGAAACATCACTGGGAACTGGATGAGAATGATTTTTCCTCTGCCTCACTCCAAATCCCTTTGGGCAGTGGCCCCTATCAGGTTAAAAGTGTTGATGGCGGCCGGAGCATTGCCTATCAGCGGGTCAAGGATTACTGGGCCAAAGATTTACCCGTTAACAGGGGCCGATATAATTTTGATGAGGTCAGTTACGACTACTACCGGGACGAACATGTCGCCCTGCAGGCACTGAAAGCGGGCGAATATGACCTGCGCTATGAAAATATTGCCAAAAACTGGGCCACTGCCTACGACGTGCCCCCGGTTCACAACGGCGAACTGATTCTGGCCACCATCCCTACCCGAAACCCTGCGCCTATCCAGGGCTTTGCCTTCAACCTGCGACGGGACTTCCTGCAGGATCCCCTGGTCCGAAAAGCCATGGGCTATGCCATGGATTTCGAATGGCTGAATCGTAACCTTTTCCATGACAGCTACCTTCGTTCGACGAGCTATTTTGGCAATTCAGGCATGGAAGCCACCGGCATTCCTGAGGGGGATGAACTGAAACTCCTTGAGCCCTGGCGCAAGCAGTTACCGGCAGAACTCTTTACCACACCCTATAGCGTTCCGGTGACTAATGGTTCCGGCAATATCCGGCCGCAACTGAAAAAAGCACTGCGGCTATTGAAAAAAGCAGGGTGGACCCTTGAGAACAACAAGCTGGTCAATAACAATGGCCAACCCCTGGAGGTTGAGTTACTGCTCGGACAACCCTCTCTTGAGCGGGTAGCGCTGCCTTTCAAGAAAAATCTGGAACAAATGGGTATTGAACTGAAGATCCGAACCGTTGATATCTCCCAATACATCAACCGTATTCGTGACTTTGACTATGACATGATCGTTGCCGGCTATGGCCAATCGGCCTCTCCGGGTAATGAGCAGACGGGGTTCTGGGGCAGTAAAGCGGCAGACACCAAAGGCAGCCGTAACTACATGGGAATCAAAGATCCGGTAGTGGATGCCATGATTGACCATGTGATTGATGCCACCAGCAGAGAGGAGCTTACCACTGCAGTAAAAGCGCTGGACCGGGTGCTGTTGTGGGGTGAGTACCTGATTCCCCAGTGGTACTACCCTTATGACCGAATCGCCCATTCCAGCCGATTAATCAGGCCAGAATCAGAACCTTTGTACAGTACCGACATTTATACCTGGTGGATCGACAATCAACCGGATGCAACAACCCATTCATCCCGGAACACTGGCGATGCCAGCGAACCCGCCGGTAACGCTGAAAACGACCGTTCATGGTTATACTCAGCACTGATATTGCTGGGCCTTATTCCTGTCTGGATTTATCGCCGCAGAAAAAACCGTTAACAGGAACCCTCCATGAGCAGCTATATTTTGCGCCGACTTGCCCTGATGATCCCGACCCTGTTCGGAATCATGCTGGTGAACTTTGTTATCATTCAGGCCGCCCCCGGCGGCCCGGTGGAACAGATGATTGCCAAACTTGAGGGTTTTGAAGTCAACGCCATCAGCCGAATCGGAGGCTCCGGTAATGCCGAAGTCCAACAGATGAGTCTGGATGAGAGCGGTGAATATCGCGGTCGCAGAGGTCTTGACCCGGAACTGATCAAGGATATCGAGCAACTGTACGGCTTTGATAAGCCAGCCCATGAGCGGTTTGTGCAGATGATCAAAAACTACCTGACCTTTGATTTTGGCGACTCGTTTTTCCGCGATGCCAAAGTAGTGGACCTGATTAAGGAGAAACTGCCGGTCTCGATTTCACTGGGCCTGTGGAGCACCCTGATCATCTACCTGATCTCCATTCCGCTGGGTATTCGCAAGGCATTGAAACACGGCAGCCGGTTCGATATCTGGTCAAGCGCTGTGATCACCACGGGTTATGCGATTCCAAGCTTCCTTCTGGCCATTCTGTTAATCGTGCTGTTTGCCGGAGGCAGTTACTGGAACGTTTTCCCACTGCGAGGGCTGGTATCGGACAACTTCGAGGAATTAAGTTTTATGGGTCAGATACAGGACTATATCTGGCACATGATACTGCCCATCATCTGTATGGTCATCAGTGGTTTTGCCACACTGACCATGCTGACCAAGAATTCATTCCTGGATGAAATCCATAAACAGTATGTGCAAACCGCAAGGGCCAAAGGACTGGATGACCGTAAAGTCCTGTACGGCCATATCTTCCGTAATGCCATGTTGCTGGTGATTTCCGGCTTCCCTGCGGCATTAATTGGCATCCTGTTTACCAGCTCCTTGCTGATTGAAATCATTTTTTCTCTGGATGGGCTCGGACTGCTTGGCTATGAAGCGGCCATCAACCGGGATTATCCCGTGGTGTTTGGCTCTCTTTATATCTTCACCCTGCTGGGTATGCTGATCAAACTCCTCGGCGATCTCACCTATGTCGTCGTGGACCCCCGTATTGATTTCGAAGCCAGGGACTGACGTGGAATGACAAGGTTCAAACTTAATCCGCTCAACCAGCGCCGCTGGCAGAATTTCAAGCAGAATCGCCGGGGCTATATTTCGCTCTGGCTATTCAGCATTCTCTTCGTCATAACCCTGCTGGCAGAGGTGGTGGCTAACGATAAGCCGCTGCTGCTCTGGTACGATGGCAGCCCCTATTTCCCGACCCTGGTTACCTATCCGGAAACCACCTTTGGCGGAGAGTTTGAACTGGAAATGGACTACCGACAGGAATTTGCCCAAGAACTGGTCGAGCCCAAAGGATGGATGCTCTGGCCGCCCATTCGCTACAGTTACGACACCATAAATTACGCCCGTATTGCCCCCGCCCACCCTTCCCTTGACAACTGGCTGGGCACCGATGACCAGGGGCGTGATGTGCTGGCCCGGGTGATTTACGGCTTCCGCATTTCGGTACTTTTCGGTTTGGCACTGACCTTTTTCAGTACCATCATCGGTGTTGCGGTTGGCGCTCTGCAGGGCTTTTACGGCGGCAAAATCGATTTATTCGGACAGCGTTTTATTGAAATCTGGTCGGGCATGCCCAATCTCTACCTGTTGATCATCCTTGCCAGTTTTGTCGAGCCGGGGTTCTGGTGGCTGCTGGGTATTATGCTGTTATTCCAGTGGATGGCACTGGTGGATGTGGTGCGTGCCGAGTTTCTCCGGGGCAGAAACCTGGAGTATGTTCGGGCCGCCAGGGCCCTGGGGATGACCAATGGGCGTCTGATGTTCCGCCATATTTTACCCAATGCCATGATCGCCACGGTCACGTTTATGCCCTTTATTCTGACCGGAGCCATTACCACCCTGACCTCCCTTGATTTCCTGGGTTTCGGCCTGCCGGCTGGCTCCCCTTCCCTTGGTGAGTTGATTGCTCAGGGCAAAAACAACCTTCAGGCACCCTGGCTGGGAATTACCGCATTTCTGGTCATGTCCATTATGCTCACGTTACTGGTGTTTATCGGTGAAGCGTGCCGGGATGCGTTGGACCCGAGAAAATACTATTAAAGAGAACCGAACATTTATGGATAAGCCATTATTGGCCATTAACAATCTCCGGATTGGTTTTCAACAGGGTGAGCACCGTGTTGAAGCCGTTAAAGGTGTGTCGTTCTCTGTCAATGCCGGAGAAACCGTTGGCCTGGTTGGAGAGTCCGGATCCGGCAAGTCCATCACTGCCCTGAGCATCCTGCAACTGCTTCCCGAAAACGCCCATTGCTCTGGTGCAATAGCGTTTGCCGATGAGGCCCTGCTGGATTTGTCCAAATCACAAATGCGCAAAATTCGTGGCCATAAGATCAGTATGATCTTTCAGGAGCCGATGACAGCGCTCAATCCACTGCATACCATCGAAAAGCAGATAGGCGAAGTACTGGCTATACACCTTGGCCTGCAAAACTCAGAAGCAACGGCTAAGACACTGGAACTGCTGGAACTGGTGGGTATCCGTGATGCCAGGAACCGTTTAAAGGCCTATCCCCATGAGCTGTCCGGTGGACAGCGACAACGGGCCATGATTGCCATGGCCCTCGCCTGTGAACCAACACTGCTGATTGCCGATGAACCAACCACCGCCCTGGATGTAACCGTGCAACGACAAATTCTCAGTCTGCTGGCGGACCTTCAGCAGAAACTGGGTATGGCCATTCTGTTTATCAGTCACGACCTTAATCTGATACGCCATGTGTCGGATCGAATCTGCGTGATGAAAAACGGTGACATTGTTGAGCAGGGCGTCACCGAATCCGTGTTCACAGCGCCCCAACACCCCTACACCATCGACCTGCTCAATGCCGAACCTGACGGAGAACCTGAACCACTGAACGAACACCCCACGCCGCTGGTCACTGGTGAAAAGATCAAAGTCTGGTTCCCGATCAAAAAAGGCTTTTTCAAAAAAACCGTAGGCCATGTTAAGGCAGTCACTGATTTATCGCTCACCATTCACCAGGGCGAAACCCTGGGTATTGTTGGTGAGTCCGGTTCCGGTAAAACAACCCTGGGCATGGCCCTGTTGAAACTGCAGACGTCAGAGGGCCTGATCAGGTTTGAAGATACCCGTATCGACACGATGAACCAGGACCAGTTCCGGCCACTGCGACGGGAAATGCAGATCGTGTTTCAGGATCCCTTTGGCAGTCTCAGCCCACGCATGACGGTTGCTGATATTGTTGGTGAAGGCCTTGATATTCATAAACTGGCCACTGAAGCCAATCGTGATGAACAGATCATCGCTGCCTTGGAGGATGTGGGCCTTGACCCGGAGTATCGTCACCGTTACCCACATGAGTTTTCCGGCGGCCAGCGCCAGCGTATCTCCATTGCCAGGGCTCTGGTGCTGAAACCCAGACTGATGGTGCTGGACGAGCCAACGTCTGCGCTGGACAGAACCGTTCAATCCCAGATCATCGATTTACTGCGCAACCTGCAGAAAAAATACCACCTCAGTTACATTTTTATCAGCCACGACCTGGCGGTGGTGAAAGCCATGAGTCATCGAATTGTCGTGATGCAGGGGGGAAAGATTGTCGAACAGGGAACTACCCGACAGATTTTTAACCAGCCTGTAGAAGCCTATACACGAGAGTTAATCAGTGCTGCTTTTGAATCACAGAAAAGCGCTCAGGAGGCTGACTGAGAATAGACTTCCCTGTTTATTGGCCGAATTTTAGGCGGACCCCCTTAAGAGTACTCTTCATAGTTCCCGGTCCCCATAGGGAACCAAAACCAGATACAGATGTCAGCAGATACAATACCAGATGTCAGAAATTGAAACAGTGAGTTTTTTTATATGGGTGTTACAGACGGCGTTGACTGTTTAATCTGTCACGATTCAGCACAATGCAGCCCCTTCAAACTAACGTGTAGACATACTTTTGGCAGATCGTGCATGCAGAGATGGATGGCAAGTTCTGGCCAGAGAAACTGCCTGATATGTACAAGACAATTAACTGATGATGAAGTAGAACAGATAAACTATATCCCGTTGTATGACCGAGTGGTAAATATTTCGATAAAAGCTATCCCAATCTTTGGCAGAACTGCTTCAATGTATCTCGGTAGTTTGTACGCAGGCTTTGCCGCTGGCGTGGTTCTTAACGGGTCCTTGAATCCTGCCTCATTGATTGCAATTGCTGCAAATACTGCCGTGTTTATTCCTGTGGCTGCTATCGGGGCTCTCGGGGCTGCTGCTGATGCCCCCATAGGTTTTGTTACTGCTGCCGGGGCTGCTGCCGGGGCTTGTGGTGGGGTTGCGTTTAATCATACTGCAGCTGCTTGTGGCGTGCTCAATCTTTCTGATACTGCGGTTTGTCTCGGGGGGGCTGCCATGGGAGCTGCCCTGGCTCATTTGGCGTATGAGGAAAGAGAGTGACCAGATAAAGATGTCAGCATTTGAGGATGAAACTGTGAGGCTTTCATATGGATGCTGTTGACGATGTTGCATGTTTAATATGTTATGATTCTGAAAAATGCAGCCCCTTCAAACTAACATGCGGACATGCCTTTGGTAGATCATGCATGCAGGGATGGATTGAAAGTTCTGGCCAAAAGAACTGTCTGTTATGTACAAAACAATTAACTGATGATGAAGTAAAACGGATAAAATGTATCCCATTGTATGACCGGGCAGTAAATATTTTGATAAAAGCTATCCCAATCTTTGGCAAAACTGCTCTGTATTATTTCAGCATCTCCGGTATCGGCACTGCCCTTAACGTAATTCGTGATGGTTTTTTTAAACCGTCCCAGGTTGTTGCCACTGCTGCGGCGGTTGCTACGTTTTTTCCCACTGCTACTATCGGGACTCTTGCAGCTGTTGCTGGTGTTCCCCTACGTTATGCCACAGCCGCCGGGGCTGCTGCCGGGGCTTGTACGGTGGCTATGGTTGATCAAGCTCGAGCTGCCGCCGCTCCTTATCCTTATCACGCAATGTTTCCTTCTGCTGCTGCGGTTTGTATCTGGGGGGCTGCCCTAGGATGTGTCGCAACTGGTATAGCATATTGCGCAAAAAAGTGAGCACATTTCCGCAAAGCTTAAAGCACTTTCAGATTAAACCTTTAGCGGTTAAAGTTGTTATTAAAAGACCTTGGTTGTCTTTTGGCTGAATCTCGCTGACCAGATTCCTTCTGTCGAGCGTCATTTACTCTTAATGGCCGCCCGGCTACTTCTTTGCCATCCATAGTTCTGGCGGCTTCAGCTTCCGTTTCTTTTTCAAAGGTGATGAATGCAAAGCCCCTTGAGCGCCCAGTCTCCCGATCCCTCATCAGTTTGATATCTTCAATGACACCAAATGATTCGAAAGCCTGTTCAAGGTCTTCTTCAACGGCGGTATACGCCAGGTTACCAATGTATAAAGTCCTTTTTTGCATGGAAAACTCTGGTTTTTCTCTAGGTTGAACGCAAGTCCTTGCGTAGAAAAGCAGTATCAACATCAAGATCAACAAAATGTAACAATCATCAGATTGTCATATCACACTGTTGTTGTCCACTTGCTTATCGGCAGATTCATGTTGATCATTAACGGATTCAGGAATTATAGACATTTCACTAAAATGAACTTATGAACAGAACAGCAGTCTGCTTTTTTATATTCTCATGAATTAATGAAATATAATTATGGACAGAAGCTCTGCTGGTATCAGTGGTAGATACGCAAGACCAGATAATGATTACAGACAACCGGATGACCATGCCGCTTCTTTAAGGCGTGGTCGGTATAGACATGCCACGGTCAGCCAGAGGGATAGTACCCCGCGCACTAAACCGTGGCGTCATAAATATTACCGTTCTTCTGCCGTATGCCCTTCTCAACACCTGCAGTGCCGTTCAGTAGACCCTGTTCAAGATTTCAATGACCTCATCAAACAGGAAAGAATGGCTGGTCTGTTGAGTAAATCGAATCGTTTCGGTCACCGCTATGATGGGAGAAATCACGGTCAATATGCCAGTTCAATAAAAAAATACACGTTAGCTGCTAAAAGACCGTTAAATCGAGCGGAACAAAGCCAGCTGATACGTTTGCTGCAAAATTTTATCGCAACCCGGAGTTGGAATTGGCGAAGCCTGACAACAACGCTTCATTCATTCACTTCAGCCGGTGTTTTTACCCTTCATAACCCCATGGATGAACGTATTAAACTTACTCAAGCCAACATATTGTCAACGCTATTTGATGCAATAAAATTTAACTGCAATCTGCAACCTGAATCCGGGGATATTGATACCCAGGAAATCGCCAACCTGCTGTGGGCCATGGCAAAACTGGTGGACAATGGGCAGGGACGAACACCAGGGCTCAAAGAGGCCGCGGCTGCGCTATTGCCCCACGTGAAAGCACAGACAGCTCAATTTAAACCACAGGAAATCGCCAACCTGCTATGGGCCATGGCGAAACTGGGGGACAACGGCCTGGAGTGGGTACCAGGGCTGAAAGAGGCCGTAACCGCGCTGTTGCCTCAGGTGAGCGAACAGAAAGACCAATTTATTCCTCAGCATATCGCCAACCTGTTGTGGGCCATGGCAAAACTGGTGGACAACGGGCTGGAGCAATCACCACGACTCAAAAAGTCCGTAGCCAAGCTGTTGCCACAGGTGAACGCACAGAAAGACCAATTTATTCCTCAGAACATCGCCAACCTGCTGTGGGCCATGGCGAAACTGGTGGACAACGGGCTGGAGCAATCATCAGGCCTCATAGAGGCCGTGGACGTTCTGTTGCCCCACGTGAACGCACAGAAAGCCAACTTTAAAACCCAGGAAATCGCCATACTACTGTGGGTCATGGCGAAACTGATGGACAACGGACCGGAGCGGAAACCAGAGCTCAACCAGGCCGTGGCCGTGCTGTTGCCTTTCGTGAACACACAGAAAGACCAATTTACTCCTAACCAGGTCGCCTGTCTGCTCTGGGCCATGGTGAAACTGCTGGACTATGGGCTGGAGCAGTCGCCAAGGCTCAGAGAAACCTTAGCCGCGCTGTTGCCCTGCGTGAACGCACAGAAAGACCAATTCAATGCCCATGGTATCAGCAACCTGCTGTGGGCCATGGCGAAACTCGTTGACAACGGCCACGAGCAGACACCAGAACTCAAAAAGACGGTGGCCGCACTTTTGCCCTGCGTAAACGCTCAGAAAGACCAACTTAATGCCCAGGGTATCAGCAACCTGCTGTGGGCCTTGGCAAAATTAGTGGATAACGGCCTGGAACAGACACCAGGGCTCAACGCGGCCTTGGCCAGGCTGTTGCCCCACGTGAACACACATAAAGCTCACTTTAAAACACAGGGGATCACCAACCTGCTGTGGGCCATGGCGAAACTGTTGGACAACGGGCTGGAGCTGACACCAGTGTTCAACGAGGCCCTGGCCGCGCTGTTGCCACACGTGAACGCACAGAAAGATCAATTTAATGCCCAGGGTATAGCCAACCTGTTGTGGGCCATGGCGAAACTGGTCGGCAGTGGGCAAGAGCGGACACCAGAACTCAACGAGGCCGTGGCCGTGCTGTTGCCCCATGTGAACACACAGAAAGACCAATTTATTCCTCAGCATATTGCCAACCTGCTGTGGTCCATGGCGAAACTGTTGGACAACGGGCAGGAGCGGACACCAGAGCTCAATGAGGCCGTGGCCGTGCTGTTGCCCCATGTGAACGCACAGAAAGACCAATTTACAGCTCAGCATATCGCCAACCTGCTGTGGGCAATGGCCAAACTTTTGGACAACAGGCAGGAGCAGACACCAGAGTTCAACGAAGCCGTGGCCGCGCTGTTGACCTGCGTGATCGCACAAAAGGCTAACCTTCACCCACTGGGTATTGCCAACCTGCTGTGGGCCATGGCAAAACTGGTGGACAACAAACAGGAGCCGAGATCAGTGCTCACAGAGGCCGTGGTCACGCTGATACCCTATGTAAACCAACAGAAAGATCAATTTATTCCCATGCATATTGCCAACCTGCTGTGGGCCATGGCAAAACTGGGTGAGCTTATCGAGCTGAACGTGTTTACCTCTACGTTTGAATCTCTTGTCCAGAGAATCAGTAACAACCCGACGCTCTCTCAGCAAGGGATATTGATATCTCTCTGGGGAGTAATGGTGTCCTGTGCCAGATTATCTTTGGTGGCCAGTGTCAATAAACAAGATGTGCTTGAAAAACATCTGGCTGTCCTGTTTTCTCGTCTGGAAAATACATCCCCGGATGATGAAGAGGATCAAACCATCATTTCCATGGCCGCCAAGTGGCTCGGGAAACCCTGCCCGTTCGTCCTCGATTACCAGACAACCAGGTCAAGACCTCAAGCCGAGTTCCGCGATAAACTCAAATCATCCATTCCCTCTTTGAAGATTGAAGAAGAAAAGTGTCTGAACTCATTACCTCCGGTTGATCTCTTACTGCCAGATCACAACATGGTTATCGAAATTCAGGGACCGGCTCATTACGTAAGTGGTGATTTCAAAACCAGGAATGGTTCGACTCTGCTGAAAATTGCGCTGCTGCAAAAAGCAGGATTTGAGGTTATTGAAATCCCGGTTAACGAGCTTTTGGACAAAAGGTTAATAAAACGACGTATTGAACAAATAAAGTCCAGAATACACATCCCGGTACACGGGCATGACGCTGTATCACTTAAAAGAGGGTGGACAGATAACGCATACGTTGCTGCCGATAAAGATTGGCACCCCTCAGATTACTGTTACTTAACCGCCGAAGAAAATTCACAAGAGCAAAGAGACCACCCAGAAAGTAAAAAGAAAAAACAACCAGTATACCAATTCAATTAAAAAATACACGTCAGCTGCTAAAAGACCGTTAAATCGGGCTGAACAAAACCAGCTGATAGGATTACTGCAAAATTTTACAATAACACGGCGATGGGGTTGGCGAAGCCTGACGACAACAATTAATTCATTGACTTCAGCGGGTGTTTTTACCCCCCATAATCCCATGGATAAGCAGGTCACGCTTACTCAAGCTGCCTTACTGTCCAATCTGCTTGATGCAATAATATTCAAGTGCCACCAAAAATCCCAAGCCCGGGATATTGATGCCCGGGGAATCGTCAACCTTCTTTGGGCCATGGCGAAGCTGGTGGACAACGGGCAGAAGCAGACACCAGAGTTCAACGACACAGTGGCCGCGTTGTTGCCCCATATTCACGAACAGACAGACCAATTTATTCCTCAGCATATCGCCAACCTGCTGTGGGCCATGGCAAAGCTGGTGGACAACGGGCAGGAGTGGACACCGGCGCTCAACAAGGCGGTGACCACGCTGTTGCCCCACGTGAAAGCACAGAAAGCTAACTTTCAACCACAGGGTATCGCCAACCTGTTGTGGGCCATGGCAAAACTGGTGGAGAACGGGCAGGAGCAGACATCAGGGCTCAAAGAAGCCGTGGCCGCGCTGTTGTCCCTCGTGAAGGCACAGAAAGCTAACTTTAAACCACAGGGTATCACCAACCTGCTGTGGGCCATGGCGAAACTGATGGACAACGAGCATTGGACAGCAAAGCTTAAAGAAGCTGTGGCCGTACTATTACCTTACGTGAACGCACAAAAAGACCAGTTTACTCCTCAGCATATCGCCAACCTGCTGTGGGCCATGGCAAAACTGGTGGACAACGGGCAGGAGCTGATATCAGAGCTCAAAAAGGCCATGGCAGCGCTGTTGCCCCACGTAAAAGCACATAAAGACCACTTTACTCCTCAGCATATCGCCAACCTGATGTGGGCCCTGGAGAAACTGGGTGAGCTCGTTGAGCTGAATGTGGTTACATCCACGTTTGAAACGCTTGTCTGCATCAGTGAAAACTCACAGTTCTCTCAGCAAACGATAATGATGTCCCTCTGGGGAGTGATGGTATGTTGTACCAGGTTGTCTCTGGTCGCCAATGCCAATAAAAATCACGTGCTTGAAAAGCACATGGGTGACCTGTTTACTCGCGTGCAAAATACATCCCAATATAATGAAGAGGATCAACGCAGCATTGCCATGGCCGCCAATTGGCTTGGCAGAGCATGTCCGGTCGTCCCCCATTACCAGACAATCATTTCAAAACCTCAATCCGACTTCCGCAATCAACTCCAATCAGGATTCAATAAAACTATGTATTGATCAAATAAAGACCAGGCTAGGAGGCTGACCGAGAATAGCGCCCGCAGCGAGGATGCCAGAAAATGGAAAAAGGAAGCAAAATTATAAACTTTTAAGCAAAATGAACTTCTGAACAGAACCGCAGTCTGCTTTTTATATTTTCATGAATTGATGAAATATAATTATGGATAGAAGCTCTGCTGGTATCAGTGGTAAATACGCAAGACCAGGTAATGATGACATCCAGTCGGATAACCGGGCTGCTTCTTCAAGGCGCGCTCAATATAGACAGAGTACTGTCAGACAGTGGGATAATCCCCCCCGCTCTACCCCGAAGCGTAATGAATTTTACCATTCTTCTGCCGCATGCTCTTCTCAACATCTACAGCGTCGTTCAGTAAACCCTGCGCAAGATTTTAATGCCCTCATTAAACAGGAAATAATGGATGATCTGGTGAGTAAATCAGATCATTTCGGTCATCGCTATGATGGGAGAAATCACGGTCAATATGCCAGTTCAATTAAAAAATACACGTCAGCTGCTAAAAGACCGTTAAATCGAGCTGAACAAAGCCAGCTGATACGTCTGCTGCAAAATTTCACCGCAACACGGAGCTGGAATTGGCGAAGCCTGACGACCACACTTCATTCATTTACTTCAGCAGGTGTTTTTACCCTTCATAAACCCATGAATGAGCGTATTAAACTTACTCAAGCTCACTTATTGTCAACCCTGCTTAATGCAATAACATTTAAGTGCAACCAAAAACCTGAAGCCAGGAATATTGATGCCAGGGGAATCGCCAACCTGCTATGGGCCATCGCGAAACTGTTGGACAACGGGCAGGAGCTGACACCAGGGCTCAAACAGGCCGTGGCCGCGCTGTTGTCCCATGTGAGCGTACAGAAAGACCAATTTATTCCTCAGCATATCGCTAACCTGCTGTGGGCCATGGCGAAACTGGTGGACAACGGGCAAGAGTGGACACCAGAGCTCAAAGAGGCCCTGGCTGCGTTGTGGCCCCAAGTGAATGCACAGAAAGCTAACTTTAACCCACAAGAAATCGCCAACCTGCTGTGGGCTATGGCGAAACTGATAGACACCGGGCTGGAGCAGACACCAGAGCTCAACGAAGCCGTGGCCACGCTGTTGCCCCGCGTGAATGCGCAGAAAGGTAACTTTAAACCACAGCACATCGCCAACCTGCTGTGGGCCATGGCGAAACTGGTGATCAACGGTCAGGAGCAGACACCAGAGCTCAAAGAAGCAGTGGCCGCGCTGTTGCCCCATGTAAATGCACAGAAAAACCAGTTTCTTCCTCAGCATATCGCCAACCTGCTGTGGGCCATGGCGAAACTGGTGGACAACGGGGAGTGGACACCAGAGCTTCTTAAAGAAGCTCTGGCCTCACTGTTACTCCAAGTGAACGTACTACATCAAACTGACTTTAAACCACGGGAAATCGCCAGCCTGCTGTGGGCCATAGCGAAGCTAGTGGAGAATGGGCAGGCGCGGACACCAGGGCTCAAAGAGGCTGTGGCTGCTCTGTTACCGTGCATGAACGCACAGAAAGACCAATTTAATCCTCAGAATTTCACCAACCTGCTGTGGGCCTTGGCGAAACTGGTGGAAAGCGGGCAGGAGCGGATACCAGAGTTCAATGAGACCCTGGCCGCGCTGTTACCCCAGGTGAACGTACAGAAAGACCAATTTAATGCCCAGGGTATCGCCAACCTGTTGTGGGCCATGGCAAAACTGGTGGAGAACGGGCAGGAGCAGACACCAGAGCTCAAAGCAGCCGTGGGCGCGCTGTTGTCCCTCGTGAAGGCACAGAAAGCTAACTTTAAACCACAGGGTATTGCCAACCTGCTGTGGGCCATGGCGAAACTGGTGGACAACGGAGAGTGGGCACCAGAGCTTCTTAAAGAAGCTCTGGCCTCACTGTTACTCCACGTGAACGTTCAGCAAGCTGACTTTAAACCGCAGGAAATCGCCAACCTGATGTGGGCCATGGCAAAACTGGTGGACAACGGGCAGGAGCAGACAACAGGGCTCAAGCAGGCCGTGGCCGAGCTGTTGCCCCACGTAAACGCACAGAAAGACCACTTTATTCCTCAGCATATTGCCAACCTGATGTGGGCACTGGCGAAACTGGGTGAGCTCATTGAGCTGAACGTGGTTACATCCACGCTCGAAACGCTTGTCTGCAAAATCAGTGGAAACTCTCAGCTCTCTCAGCAAGCGATATTGATGTCTCTCTGGGGAGTAATGGTATGCTGTGCCAGGTTGTCTCTGGTCTCCCATGCCAATAAACATCACGTGCTTGAAAAACACATGGATGACCTGTTTACTCGCCTGCAAAATACATCCCGGGATAATGAAGAGGAACAACGCAGCATTGCCATGGCCGCAAGCTGGCTTGGCAGAGCGTGTCCGGTCGTTCCCCATTACCAGACAATCATTTCAAAAACTCAATCCGACTTCCGCAATCAACTCCAATCATGTATTCCCTCTTTGAAGATTGAAGAAGAAAAGAGTCTGAACTCATTACCTCCGGTGGACCTGCTACTGCCAGATCACAATATTGTGATTGAGATTCAGGGATCGTCCCACTACGTGGGTGGTGATTTCAAAACCAGGAATGGTTCAACTCTGCTGAAAAATGCACTGCTGCAAAAATCAGGATTTGAGGTCATTGAAATCCCGGTTAAAATGCTTGGGAATCAGGATTCAATAAAACTATGTATTGATCAAATAAAGACCAGGCTAGGAGGCTGACCGTGAATAGCGCCCGCAGCGAGGATGCCAGAAAATGGAAAAAGGAAGCAAAATTATAAACTTTTCAGCAAAATTAACTTCTGAACAGAACCGCAGTCTGCTTTTTATATTCTCATGAATTGATGAAATATAATTATGGATAGAAGCACTGCTGGTATCAGCGGTAAATACGCAAGATCAAGCAATGATCACAACCGACCGGATGATCATGCCGCTTCTTCAAGGCATGGGCAATACAGACAGGGTACAGTCAGACGACGGGATCATTCCTCCCGTACTACCCCGGGGCGCAATGAATTTTGCCACTCGTCTGGCGCACGCCCCTCTCCATATCTAATACACCGTTCAATAAACCCTGCTGAAGATTTTAGCGCCCTCACCAAACAGGAAATAATGGATGATCTGGTGAGTAAATCGAATCATTTCGGTCACCGCTATGATGGGAGAAATCATGGGCAATATGCCAGTTCAATTAAAAGATACACGTCAGCGTCAAAAAGACCGTTAAATCCAGCGGAACAAAGCCAGCTGATACGTTTGCTAAAACATTTTACAGTCACCCAGAGCTGGAATTGGCGAAGCCTGACGACAACACTTTATTCATTTACTTCAGCGGGTGTTTTTACCCCTCATAAACCCATGGGTGAGCGCGTTAAGCTTACTCAAGCTGTCTTATTGTCAACGCTACTTGATACAATCACATTCAAGTGCAACCAAAAACCTCAAGCATGGGATATTGATGCCCAGGGAATCGCCAACCTGCTGTGGGCCATGGCAAAACTGGTGGACAACGGGCAGCAATGGACACCAGGGCTCAAAGAAGCTGTGGCAGCGCTGTTACCCCTCGTGAACTCAGAGAAAAACCAGTTTATTCCTCAGCATATCGCCAACCTGCTGTGGGCCTTGGCGAAACTTGTGGGCCACGGGTAAGAGTGGACACCAGGGTTCAACGGGGCCCTGTTCGCACTGTTGCCTCACGTTAACGCACAAAAGAACCAATTTAATGCCCAGGGCATCGCCAATCTGCTCTGGGCCATGGCAAAACTGGTGGACAACGGGCAGGAGTGGGCACCAGGGCTCAAAGAAACTGTGGCCGCACTGTTGCCTCAGGTGAACATACAGAAAGACCAATTTAATGCCCAGGCTATCGCCAACCTGCTGTGGGCCATGGCGAAACTGGTGGACAACAGACAGGAGCGGACTCCAGAAATCAACGAAGCCGTGGCCTCGCTGCTGTCCCTGGTAAACGCAAAGAAAGCTGACTTTAAACCACAGGAAATCGCCAACCTGCTGTGGGCCATGGCCAAACTCGGTGAGTTCGTTGTGCTGAACATGGCTACCTCTACGTTCGAATCCCTTGTCTACCAAATCAGTTACAACCCTCAGTTCTCTCACCATGCCATATTGATGTCTCTCTGGGGAGTAATGGTATGCTGTGCCAGGTTGGCTCTGGACTCTAATACCAATAGAAATTATGTGCTTGAAAAGCATATGGATGACCTGTTTACTCGCCTGGAAAATATATCCCCGGTCAATGAAGAGGATCGATCCATCCTTGCCATGGCCGCATGTTGGCTTGGAAAACCATGTCCGGTCACCCCTCATTACCAGACAACCACTTCAAAATATCAGACCATCTTCCGCAATCAACTCCAATCTCGCATTCCCTTTTTGAAGATTGAAGAAGAAAAGAGTCTGCATTCATTACCTCCGGTTGATCTGCTACTGCCAGATCACAACATTATTATTGAAGTTCAGGGACCCTCTCATTACGTCAGCGGTGACTTCAAAACCCGGAATGGTTCAACTCTGCTTAAAATCGCACTGCTGAGAAAATCAGGATTTGAGGTCATTGAAATCCCGGTTAACGGGTTTTGGAACAAAGGTTTAATGAATAGATGTATTGATCAAATAAAGACCAGGGTAGACACCCCGGCACAAGGTCATGGCACTGTATCATTTAACATCGGGTGGACAGAAGAGGCCAACGTTGCTGCCAATAAAGGACGGCAATGCTCAGATCACTCTTACTTAAAGGCCGAAGAACATTTAGAACAGCACACACGCAAACCAAAAAGAAAAAGGAAGAGAAAAAAAAGGTAATAACCTCTTCCCTTTCATTATGGTTCCTGAACCATTTTCACATTCGAGCAAAATGAACTTCTGAACAGAATCGCAGTCTGCTTTTTATATTCTCATGAATTAATGAAATATAATTATGGATAGAAGCACTGCTGGTATCCGTGGTAAATACGCAAGGTCAGGTAATGAATATCACCAACCGGATAACCATGCCGCTTCTTCAAGGCATGGGCAATACAGACAGGGTACAGTCAGACGGCGGGTTCATTCTTCCCGCACTACCCCGGGGCGTAACGAATCTTGCCATTCTTATGACGCACGCTCTTCTCAATATTTACAGTGCCGTTCAGTACACCCTGCTCCAGATTTTAATGCCCTCATTAAACAGGAAATAATGGATGATCTGCTGAAAAAATCGGATCGTTTTGGTTATCGCTATGATGGGAGGAATCACGGGCAATATGCCAGTTCCATTAAAAAATACGCATTAGCTGTTAAACGACCGTTAAATCGAGCTGAACAAAGCCAGCTGCTACGTTTGCTGCAACGCTTTACCGCAGTACGCAGCTGGAATTGGCTAAGCCTGTCGACAACACTTCATTCATTGACTTCAGCAGGTGTTTTTACCACTTATAGACCCATGGATGAGCGCGTCAGGCTTACTCAAGCGAACATATTGTCAACGCTATTTGATGCAATAATATTCAAGTGCCATCAAACATCTGAAGCCAGGTATATTGATACTCAGGGAATTACCAACCTGCTGTGGGCCATGGCGAAAATGGTGGACTTGGGGCAGGATCAGACACCAGAGCTGAAACAGGCCGTGGCCGCGCTATTGTCCCTTGTAAACGCCCGGAAAACCAATTTTAATCCACAGGAAGTCGCCAATCTGCTGTGGGCCATGGCGAAACTGGCGGACAAAGGGCAGAAGCAGACACCAGGACTCAAAGAAGCCCTGGCTACCCTGTTGCCCCATGTAAACGCACAGAAGGCTAACTTTAAACCACAGGAAATCGCCAACATACTCTGGGCCATGGCCAAACTGGTGGACGGCGGCCAGCAGCAGACACCAGCGTTGAAACAGGCTTTAGCTGCGCTGTTACCCCACATAAATGCATCGAAAGATAACTTCAAACCACGGGATATCGCCATCCTGCTGTGGGCCATGGCGAAACTGGTGGACAACGGGCATAAGCAGACACCGGAACTCAACGAGGCCCTGGCTGCGCTGTTGCCTCATGTGAACGCACTGAAAGACCAATTTGATGCCCAGGGTATCGCCAACCTGGTGTGGGCCATGGCGAAACTGGTGGACAACGGGCAGGAATGGACACCAGAACTCGAAGAGGCTCTGGCCGCGCTATTGCCCCGCGTGAACGCGCGCAAAGCTAACTTTACTCAACAGGAAATCGCCAATCTGCTGTGGGCCATGGCAAAACTGGTGAACAACGGACTGGAGCGGACGCCAGAGTTCAAAATGACCGTGGTCGCGCTGCTGCCCCTCGTGAGCGCACATAAAGACCAATTTATTCCTCAACATATCGCCAACCTGCTGTGGGCCATAGCGAAACTGGTGGACAATGAGCAGGAGCGAACACCTGCGCTCAATAAGGCCGTGGTCGTGCTGTTCCCCCAAGTGAGCGCACAGAGAGACCAATTTATTCCTCAGCATATCGTCAATCTGCTCTGGGCCATGGCGAAACTGGTAGACAACGAACAGGAGCGTACACCGGGGCTTGGAGAGGCTGTGATCGCGCTGTTGCCCCTCGTGAACGCACAGAAAGCTAACTTTAAAACACAGGAAATGGTCAACCTGATGTGGTCCATTGCCAAACTGGTTGACAATGGGCAAAAGCGTACACCAGAACTCAACAAGGCTGTGGCTGCGCTGCTGCCCCGCGTGAACGTACAGAAAGACTATTTTACTGCCCATAGTATCGCCAACCTGCTATGGGCCCTGGCAAAACTGATGGACAACGGGCAGGACATGACCTCAGTGCTAAAAGACGCCGTAGCCGCGCTGTTGCCCCACGTCAACGCACAGAAAGCTAACTTTAAACCACAGGGTATCGCCAACCTGCTGTGGGCCCTGGCGAAGCTGGTGGATAACGGACAGGAGCGATCATCAGAATTCAATGAGGTCGTAGCCGCGTTGTTGCCCCTCGTGAACGCACAAAAAGCTAACTTTAATCCCCAGGCTATTGCCAACCTGCTGTGGGCCATGGCAAAACTGGTGGAACACGGGCAGGAGCAGACACCAGAGTTCAACAAGGCCGTGGCCGTTCTGTTACTCCTCGTGAACACACAGAAAGACCAATTTACTCCTCAGCATATCGCCAACCTGCTGTGGGCCATGGCGAAACTGGGTGAGTTCGTTGAGCTGAACGTGGCTATGGCCACGTTTGAGCCTCTTGTCCACCGAATCAGTAAAAACCCTCATGTCTCTCTCAAGGCAATATTGATGTCTCTCTGGGGAGTAATGGTATGCTGTGCCAGGTTGTTTCTGGTCTCTAATGCCAATAAAAATAATGTGTTTGAAAAGCACATGGATGACCTGTTTACTCGCCTGAAAAATACATCCCCGGACAATGATGAGGATAAACGCGTCATTGCCATGGCCGCAAGTTGGCTCGGGAGACCCTGTCCGGTTACCCCCCATTACCGGATAGTCGTTTCACAACCTCAAACCGGCTTTCGCGAACAACTCCAATCACGCATTCCCTCTTTGAAGATTGAAGAAGAAAAGTGTCTGAACTCATTGCCTCCGGTTGACCTGCTACTGCCGGATTACAACATGGTTATTGAAATTCAGGGACCAACTCATTACGTGAGTGGTGATTTCAACACCAGGAATGGTTCGACTCTGCTTAAAATCGCCCTGCTGCAAAAATCAGGATTTGAGGTCATTGAAATCCCGGTTAACCAGCTTTGGAACCTGGATTCAATGAAACTGTGTATTGATCGCATAAAGACCAGGGTAGACATCCGGGCACAAGGGCATGGTTCTGTATCAATTACTTAACCCGGATATTTCATCAGTATGAACTTCTGAACAGAGCAGCAGTCTGCTTTTTATATTTTCATGAATTAATGAAATGAATTTTACCCTTCTTCTGCCGCATACTCTTCTCAATATCTGCTGCGCCGTTCAGTAAACCCTGCTCAAGATTTTAATGCTCTCACCAAACAGGAAATAATAGATGACCTGGTGAGTCAATCGGAGCGTGTCGGTCATCGCTATGATGGGAGAAATCACTGTCTGTATGCCAATTCAATTAAACAATACACGTCAGCTGCTAAAAGACCGTTAAACCAGGCGGAACAAAGCCTGCTGATACGTTTTCTACAAAATTTGAGGCTTATGATAACATAAGCCTATTCTCGGTCAGCCTCCTAGAGGGACATGGCTCAGTATCACTTATTTAAAAGCGGGGTAAAGATGAGCTATGTATAACTGTCGATAAAGGATGGCAACACTGTAACTTAACCGCCGAAAAACATTCAGCAGAGCAAAGAGACAAACCAAAAAGTAAAAAATGAACTTCTGAACCGAACAGCAGTCTGTTTTTTATATTTCCATGAATTAATGAAATGTAATTATGGATAGAAGCTCTGCTGGTATCAGTGGTCAACACGCAAGATCCGATAAAAATTACAATCAGTCGAATGACCATGCTGCTTCTTCAAGGCATGGGCGATATAGACATGCCACAGTCAGACAATGGGATAATCCCCCCCGGTCTACCACAGGGCGTAATGAATTTTACTGTTCTACCGGCACACGCTCTTCTCAATATCTACAGTACCGTTCAGTAAACACTGCCCAGGATTTTAATGCTCTCATCAAACAAGAAATAATGGCTGGTCTGGTGAGTACATCTGGTCGTTTCGGTCATTCCTATGATGGGAGAAATCACAGTCAATATGCCAGTTCAATTAAAAAATACACGTCAGCTGCTAAAAGACCACTAAATCAAGCGGAACAAGGCAAGCTGATAAGTTTTCTGCAAAATTTTACAGCAACACGGAGCTGGAGTTGGCGAAGCCTGTCAACAACACTTCATTCATTGACTTCAGCGGGTGTTTTTACCCCTCATAAACCCATGGATGAGCGTGTAAAGCTTACCCAAGCTGCCTTATTGTCAACGCTACTTGATGCAATAGTATTCAAGTGCCATCAAAAACCTGAAGCCAGGGATATTGATGCTCAGGGAATCGCCAACCTGCTGTGGGCCATGGCAAAACTGGTGAGCAATGGGCAAGAGTGGACATCAGGGCTCAAAAAGGCCCTGGCTGCGCTGTTGCCCCACGTGAACGCACAGAAAGACCAATTTATTCCTCAGCATATCGTCAACCTGCTGTGGGCCATGGCAAAGCTGGTGGACAACGGACAGAAGCGGACACCAGAGCTCAAAGAGGCCGTGGCCGCGCTGTTGCCCCAAGTGAACGCACAGCAGGACCACTTTAATGCTCAGGGCATTGCCAACCTGCTGTGGGCCATGGCGAAACTTGTGGGAAATGGACAGGAGCGGACACCAGGGCTCAAAGAGGGTGTGGCAGCGCTGTTGCCCCACGTGAACGCACAGAAGGACCGATTTAATGCTCAGGGCATTGTCAACCTGCTGTGGGCCATGGCGAAACTTGTGGACAACGGGCAGGAGCGGACATCAGGGCTCAACGAGGCCGTGGCCGCGCTGTTGCCCCACGTGAACACACAGAAAGCTCACTTTAAACCACAGGAAATCACCAACCTGCTATGGGCCATGGCGAAACTGGTAGACAACGGACAGGAGCGGACACCAGAGCTCAAAAAGGCCGTGTCCGCTCTGTTGCCCCAGGTGAACGTACAAACAGCTAACTTTAAACCCCAGGAAATCGCCAACCTGCTGTGGGCCATGGCGAAACTGGTCGACAACGGGCAGGAGCGAACACCAGAACTCGAAGAGGCCGTGGCCGCGCTTTTGCGCTACGTGAACGCACAGAAAGACCAATTTAATGCCCAGAGTATCGCCAACCTGCTATGGGCTATGGCGAAACTGGTGGACAACGGACAGGAGCAGACACCAGAGTTCAACGAGAACATGGCCGCGCTGTTGCCCCGCATCAACGCACAGAAAGACCAATTTATCCCTCAGCATATCGCCAACCTGCTGTGGGCCATGGCGAAACTGGTGGACAACGGGCAGGAGCGGACACCAGAGCTCAACGAGGCCGTGGCCGCGCTGTTGCCCTACGTGAACGCACACAAAGACCAATTTATTCCACAGCATATCGCCAACCTGCTGTGGGCCATGGCAAAACTGGTGAGCAATGGGCAAGAGTGGACATCAGGGCTCAAAGAGGCCCTGGCTGCGCTGTTACCCCACGTGAACGCTCAGAAAGACCAATTTATTCCTCAGCATATCGTCAACCTGCTGTGGGCTATGGCGAAACTGGTGGACAACGGACAGAAGCAGACACCAGAGTTCAGCGAGGCCGTGGCCGCACTGTTACCCCACATAAACGCACAGAAGGACCAATTTAATGCTCAGGGTATCGCCAACCTGCTGTGGGCCATGACGAAACTGGTGGACAACGGCCAGGAGTGGATACCAGGGCTCAGCGAGGCCGTAGCCGCGCTGTTGCCCCAAGTGAATGCACAGAAAGCTAACTTTAATCCACAGGAAATCGCCAACCTGCTGTGGGCCATGGCGAAACAGGTAGACAACGGGCTGGAGCAGACGCCAGAGCTCAAAGAGGCTGTGGCCGCGTTATTGCTCCTCGTGAACGTACAGAAAGCTAACTTTAAATCACAGGAAATCGCCAGCCTGCTTTGGGCCATGGCGAAACTGGTGGACAACGGCCAGGAGCAGACACCCGAGCTCAACGAGGCCGTGGCCGTACTGTTACCCCACGTGAACTCACAGAAAGACCAATTTATTCCTCAGCATATCGCCATCCTGCTATGGGCCATGGCGAAACTCGTGGACAACGGACAGGAGCGGACATCAGGGCTCAAAGAGGCTGTTGCCGCGTTGTTACCCTACGTGAACGTACAGACAGCTAACTTTAAACCACAGGAAATCGCCAACCTGCTGTGGGCCATGGCGAAACTGGTGGACAACGGTCAGGAGCGGACACCAGGGTTTAACGAGGCCGTGACCGCGCTGTTGCCCCAAGTGAACGCACAGAAAGACCAATTTACTCCTCAGCATATCGCCAACCTGCTGTGGGCCACGGCAAAACTGGGCGAGCTCGTTGAGCTGAACGTGGTTACCTCCACGTTCGAATCGCTTGTCCGCCGAATCAGTAAAAACCCTCAGCTCTCTCAGCAAGCGATATTGATGTCTATCTGGGGAGTAATGGTCTGCTGTGCCAGGTTATCTCTAGACTCCAATACCAATAATAACGTGCTTGAAAAACACATGGATGACCTGTTTAATCGCCTGGAAAATACCTTCCCAGACAATGAAGAGGATCAACGCATCATTGCCATGGCCGCAAGTTGGCTTGGCAGAGCGTACCCGATCATCCTCCACTACGAGACCATCATTTCAAAACCGCAATCCGACTTCCGCAATCAACTGCAATCAAGTATTCCTTTTTTGAAGATTGAAGAAGAAAAGAGTCTGAACTCATTACCGCCGGTTGACCTGCTACTGCCAGATCACAAGATGGTTATTGAAGTTCAGGGACCGTCCCATTACGTAAGTGGCGATTTCAACACCAGGAATGGTTCGACTCTGCTTAAAATCGCACTGCTGCAAAAAGCAGGATTTGAGGTCATTGAAATCCCGGTTAACCAGCTTTATAACCAGGATTCAATAAAACGATATATTGATCACATAAAGACCAGAGTAGACACCCCGCCGAGGGGGCATGGCTCTGGATCACTTAAAAGAGCTTGGGCAGATGAGGCATACGTGACCGCCGATAAAAGATGGCAGCCCGCAGATCACTGTGACTTGACCGCCGAAGAACATTTAGAAGAGCAAGCATGCAATCCCAAAAGTAGAAAAAGGAAGAGAACAAACAGCCAGTAATCTTCTCCCTTCATCATGACTCAAGAACCGTTTTCACATTTCAGGAAAGGAATGCCGGTGTGGAACCCATGTGTTCTAACAATCTTCCTCCGGATGATTTGAAAATAACGGATTGCTGACATCAGGAGTAGTTGTGCTCTCTCAACCGGTTACGTCTATCGCTATTTCAGCAAAATGAACTTCTGAACAGAACAGCAGTCTGTTTTTTATATTTTCATGAATTGATGAAATGTAATTATGGATAGAAGCTCTGCTGGTATCAGTGGTAAATACGCAAGATCCGATAACGATTACAACCAGCCGAATGACCATCCCGGATATTCAAGGCGTGGGCGATATAGAGATGCCACAGTCAGACGATGGCATAATCCCCCACGCACCACACCGAGGCATAATGGATTTTACCATTCTTCTGGTGCATACACTTCTCAATATCTACAGAGCCGTTCAGTAAGCCCTGCTCAAGATTTTAATGCTCTCATCAAACAGGAAATAATGGATGGTTTGCTGAGTAGATCGGCTCGTTTCGGTCATCGCTATGATGGGAGAAATCACGGTCTATATGCCAATTCAGTCAAACAATACACGTCAGCTGCTAAAAGACCGTTAAACCAGGCGGAACAAAGCCAGCTGATAGGTTTTCTGGAAAATTTTACCGCAGCACGGAGCTGGAATTGGCGAAGCCTGACAACAACACTTCATGCATTTACTTCAGCGGGTGTTTTTACCCCTCATAGCCCCATGGATGAGGGTGTTAAGCATACTCAAGCTACCTTATTGTCAACGCTACTGGATGCAATAATATTTAACGGCAACCAAAGACTAAAAGACAGTAATATTGATGCCTGGGGAATCGCCAACCAGCTGTGGGCCATGGCAAAACTGGCGGACAACGGACACGAGCAGACACCAGGGCTCAAAGAGGCCGTGACTGCGCTGTTACCCCACGTAAGCGCACAAAAATCTAACTTTATAACACAGGGAATCGCCAACGTGCTGTGGGCCTTGGCCAAACTGGTGGACAACGGCCAGGAGCAGACACCTGGGCTCAAAGAGGCCGTGGCTGCGCTGTTACCCGACGTAAATGCACAGAAAGCTAATTTTAATCCACAGGGAATCGCCAACCTGCTGTGGGCCATGGCGAAACTGGTGGATAACGGGCATGAACAGACACCGGGGCTTAAAAAGGCTGTGGCCGCGTTGTTGCCCATCGTACGCGAACAGAAAGACCAACTTCATACCCTGGGAATCATCAACCTGCTATGGGCCATGGCGAAACTGGTGGACAACGGGCTGGAGCAGACAACAGATCTCAGCGAGGCCGTAGCAGCGCTATTGCCCCGCGTGAGCGCACAGAAAACTGACTTTAAACCACAGGGTATTGCCAACCTGCTGTGGGCCATGGCAAAACTGGTGGACAACGGGCAGAAGCTGACACCCGAGTTCAATGAGGCCGTGGCCGCACTGTTGCCCCACGTGAACCCACAGAAAGACCAATTTGATTCTCAGCATATCGCCAGCCTGCTGTGGGCCATGGCAAAACTGGTGGATAACGGACATGAACAGACAGCGGGGCTTAAAAAGGCTGTGGCCGCGCTGTTGCCCCACGTGAACGCACATAAAAACCAATTTAATGCCCAGGGAATCGCCAACTTGCTGTGGGCCGTGGCGAAACTGGTGGACAACGGGCAGGAGCAGACACCGGGGCTCATAGAGGCCGTGGCCACGCTGTTACCCCACGTGAACGCAAAGAAAGACCAATTTATACCTCAACATATCACCATCCTGATGTGGGCCATGGCTAAACTGGTGGACAACGGGCAGGAGCAGTTGCCAGAATTCAACAGTACTGTGGTCGGACTGCTACCTTATGTGAACGCAAGGAAAGACCAATTTATACCTAAGCAAATCGTCAACCTGCTGTGGGCCATGGCGAAACTGGTGGACAACTGGCAGGAGCAGACACCAGAACTCAAACAGGCCGTGGCCGCGCTGTTGCCCCGCGTGAACGCACAGACAGAGCAATTTAATGCCCAGGGAATCTCCAACCTGCTGTGGGCCATGGCGAAACTGGTGGACAACGGGCAGGAACGGACACCAGAGATCAAAGGGACCCTGGGAGCCCTGTTACACCACGTGAACGCACAGAAATACCAGTTTATTCCTCAGCATATCGCCATCCTGTTGTGGGCCATGGCGAAACTGGTGGACAACGGGCAGGAGCAGACACCAGAGTTCAACGTGGCTGTGGCCCAGCTGTTGTCCCACGTGAACGCAACCAGAGACCAATTTACTCCTCAGCAAATTGCCAACCTGTTGTGGGCCATGGCGAAACTGGTGGACAACGGGCAGGAACAGACACCAGGGCTTAAAACAGCTGTGGCCGTACTGTTGCCCCACGTGAACGCACAGGCAGACCAATTTAATGCCCAGGGAATCACCAACCTGCTGTGGGCCATGGCGAAACTGGTGGACAACGGCCGGGAACAGACACCAGGGCTTAAAACAGCTGTGGCCGCACTGTTGCCTCACGTGAAGGCACAGAAAAACCAATTCAATGCCCAGGATATTACCAACCTGCTCTGGGCCATAGCGAAACTGGTGGACAACGGACAGGAGCAGGCATCAGGGCTCAACGAGGCCATGGCCACGCTGTTACCCCTCGTAAAACTACTGAGAGACCAATTTATTCCTCAGCATATCTCCAACCTGCTGTGGGCCATGGCGAAACTGGTGGACAACGGCCTGGAGCCGACACCAAAGTTCATCGAGGCCGTGGCCCGCCTGTTGCCCCACGTGAACGCAATGAATGACCAATTTAATCCTCAGCAAATCGCCAACCTGCTGTGGGCCATGGCAAAACTGGTGGACAACGACCAGCAACAGACATCAGGGCTTAAAAAAGCTGTGGCCACGCTGTTACCACACGTGCACGCACATACAGCCAACTTTACACCAAAGGCAATCACCAACCTGCTGTGGGCCATGGCAAAACTGGTGGAAAACGGAGAGTGGACACCAGGGCTTAAAGAAGCTGTGGCCGCGCTGCTGCCCTGCGTAAACCCACAGAAAGCTCAATTTGATCCTCAGCAAATCGCCAACCTGCTGTGGGCCATGGCGAAGCTGGGTGAACTCGTTGAGCTGCACGTGGTTACCTCTACATTCGAATCGTTGCTCTGCCGATTCAGCGACAACCCTCAGCTCTCTCAGCAAGATATAGTGATGTCTCTCTGGGGAGTAATGGTATGTTGTGCCAGGTTGTCTCTGGCCCCCAATGCCATTAAAAATAACGTGCTTGAAAAGCACATGGATGACCTGTCCACTCGCCTGGAAAATACATCCCCGGACAATCAAAAGAATCAACAAATCATTACCATGGCTGCCATTTGGTTGGGGAGAGCGTGTCCGATCATCCCCCATTACCGGACAACTATTTCAAAACCTCAAGCCAACTTACGCAATCAACTCCAATCACGCATGCCCTCTTTGAAGATTGAACAGGAAAAGAGCCTGAACTCATTGCCTCCCGTTGACCTGCTACTGCCAGATCACAACATGGTGATTGAAATTCAGGGACCGTCTCATTACGTAAGTAATGATTTCAAAATCAGGAATGGTTCAACTCTGCTTAAAATAGCACTGCTGAAAAAATCAGCATTTGAGGTCATTGAAATCCCGGCTAACCAGCTTTGGAGACAGAATTCAATGAAACAATGCATTGATCAAATAAAGGCCAGGGTGGACATACCGCCACAGGGTCATGGCTGTGTATTACCTGACATCGGATCGATAGAGGAGACAAACGTTACCGCCGATAAAAAGTGGCAATCTTCAGGTCATTGTTACTTAGCCGTTGAAGAAAATTCAGAAAGGCAAACAGACAAACCAAAAAACAGAAAAAGGAAAAGAAAAAAAAGGCACTAACCACTTCCCTTTCATCATGACTCAAGAACCGTGTTCACATTCCGACAAAATGAACTTCTGAACAAAACAGCAGTCTGTAGTTTATATTTTCATGAATTAATGAAATATAATTATGCACAGAACCTCTGCTGGGATCAGTGGTAAATACGCAAGATCCGATAAAGATTACAACCAGCCGGATGGCCATGCTACTTCTTCAAGGCGCGTACAATATAGACAGAATATAGTCAGAAAGTGGGATAATCCCCCCCGCACTACCCCGGGGCGTAAGGAATTTTACCGTTCTTCTGGCGTATGCCCTTCTCAACATCTACAGAGCCGTTCAGTAAACCCTGCTCAAGATTTTAACGCCCCCATTAAACAGGAAATAATGGATGATCTGGTGAATAAATCGTATCGCTTCGGTCATCGCTATGATGGGAGAAATCACGGTCTGTATGCCAATTCAATTAAAAAATACACGTCAGCTGCTAAAAGACCGTTAAATCAAGCGGAACAAACCCAGCTGATACGTTTGCTGCAAAATTTTACAGTAACACGGAGTTGGAGTTGGCGAAGCCTGTCAACAACACTTCATGCATTGACTTCAGCGGGTGTTTTTACCCCTCATAGACCCATGGATGAGCGTGTTAAGCATACTCAAGCTGTCTTATTGTCAATGCTACTGGATACAATAATATTCAAGTGCAACCAAAAACCTGAAGCCAGGAATATTGGTGCCCAGGGAATCGCCAACCTGCTGTGGGCCATGGCGAAACTGGTGGACAACAGGCAGGAGCAAACACCAGAACTCAAAGAGGCCGTGGCCGTGCTGTTGCCTCACATGAATGCACAGAAAGACCACTTTATTCCTCAGCAAACCGCCAACCTGCTGTGGGCCATGGCGAAACTGGTGGACAAGGGCCTGCAACAGACACCAGGACTTAAAAAAGCTGTAGCCGCGCTGTTGCCCCACGTGTACGCAAATAAAGCCAACTTTACACCACAGGCAATTGCCAAACTGCTGTGGGCCATGGCGAAACTGGTGGAAAACGGAAAGTGGACACCAGGTCTTAAAGAAGCCGTGGCCACGCTGCTGCCCTACGTGAACCCACAGAAAGCCCAATTTGATCCTCAGCAAGTCGCCAACCTGCTGTGGGCCATGGCGAAGCTGGGGGAACTCGTTGAGCTGCACGTGGTTACCTCTACGTTCGAATCGTTGCTCTGCCGATTCAGTGACAACCCTCAGCTCTCTCAACAATTTATATTGATGTCTCTCTGGGGAGTAATGGTATGTTGTGCCAGATTGTCTCTGGCCCCCAATGCCAATAAAAATAACGTGCTTGAAAAGCACATGGATGACCTGTTTACTCGCCTGGAAAATACATCCCCGGACAATGAAAAGGATCAACGCATCATTGCCATGCATTGCCATGGCCGCCAGTTGGCTTGGGAGAGCGTGTCCGATCGTTCCCTATTACCAGACAACCATTTCAAAACCTCAAGCCGACTTTTGCGATCAACTCCAATCATGCATGCCCTCTTTGAAGATTGAACAAGAAAAAAGCCTGAACTCATTGCCTCCCGTTGACCTGCTACTGTCAGAACACAACATGGTTGTTGAAATTCAGGGGCCGTCTCATTACGTAAGTAATGATTTTAAAATCAGGAATGGTTCGACTTTGCTTAAAATAGCACTGCTGCAAAGATCAGGATTTGAGGTCATTGAAATCCCGGCTAACCAGCTTTGTAGCCAGAATTCAATGAAACTATGCATTGATCAAATAAAGACCAGGTTGGACATCCCGCCCCAGGGCATGGCTGTGCATCACCTGACATCGGATCGGTAGAGGAGACAAACGTTACCGCCGATAAAAAGTGGCAATCTTCAAGTCATTGTTACTTAGCCGTTGAAGAAAATTAAGAAAAGCAAACAGACAAACCAAAAAACAGAAAAGGAAAAGAAAAAAAAGGCACTAACCACTTCCCTTTCATCATGACTCCGGAACCGTGTACACATTCCGGCAAAATGAACTTCTGAACAGAACAGCAGTCTGTTTTTTATATTTTCATGAATTGATGAAATATAATTATGCATAGAACCTCTGCTGGTATCAGTGGTCAATACGCAAGATCCGATAAAAATTACAACCATCCGGATAACCATCCCAGATCTTCAAGGCATGGGCGATATAAACATGCCACAGTCAAACAATGGAATAATCCCCCACGCACTACCCAGGGGCGCAATGAATTTCACCATTCTTCTGGCGCACACACTTCTCAATATCTACAGAGCCGTTCAGTAAACCCTGTTCAAGATTTCAGTGCTCTCATCAAACAGGAAATAATGGATGGTTTGCTGAGTAAATCGGATCATTTCGGTCATCGCTATGATGGGAGAAATCACGGTCTGTATGCCAATTCAATTAAACGATACACATCAGCTGCCCAAAGACGGTTGAATCGAGCGGAACAAAGCCAGCTGATGCATTTTCTGCAAAATTTTACCGTAACACGGCGTTGGGGCTGGCGAAGCCTTACGACCACACTTCATGCATTGACTTCAGCGGGTGTTTTTACCCCTTATAAACCCGTGGATGAGCGTGTCAGGCACACTCAGGTTGCCTTATTGTCAACGCTACTTGATGCAATCATATTCAAGTGCAACCAACAACCTCAAGCCCGGGACATTGATGCCCGGGGAATCTCCAACCAGCTGTGGGCAATAGCAAAACTGGTGGACAACGGGCAGGAGCACACACCAGGGCTCAAAGAGGCCGTGGCCGCGCTGTTGCCACATGTGAATGCAAAGAAAGACCAATTTATTCCTCAGGGCATTGCCATCCTGCTGTGGGCCATGGCGAAACTGCTGGACTACGGGCAGGAGCAGACACCAGAGTTCAAAGAGGCCGTGGCCGCGCTGTTGCCCCACGTGAACGCACTGAAGGACCGATTGAAAGCTCAGGACATTGTCAACCTGCTGTGGGCCATGGCGAAACTTGTAGACCACGGGCAGGAGCGAACACCGGGGCTCAACAAGGCCGTGGCCACGTTATTGCCCCTTGTGCACGAACAGAAAGACCAACTTACTACTCAGGGAATCGCCAACCTGTTATGGGCCATGGCGAAACTGGTTGACAACGGACAGGAGCGAACACCAGGGCTCAACGAGGCCGTGGCCGCGCTGTTGCCCCACGTGATTACACAGAAAGTTCAATTTAATGCCAATGATATTGCCAGCCTGCTTTGGACCATGGCGAAACTGGTGGACAACGGGCAGGAAAAAACACCAGGGCTTAAAAAGGCTGTGGCCGCGCTGTTTCCCCAAGTGAGCACGCAGAAAAACCAATTTAATGCCCAGGGAATCGCCAATGTGCTGTGGGCCATGGCGAAACTGATGGACAACGTGCAGGAGCAAACACCAGGGCTCATAAAGGCCGTGACTGTGCTGTTGCCCCAAGTGAACGTACTGACAGCTAACTTTAACCCCCAGGAAATCACCAACCTGCTATGGGCCATGGCGAAACTGGTGGACTACGGGCAGGAGCGGACACGCGAGCTACATGGGGCCGTGGCTGCGCTGTTGCCCCGCGTGAACGCACAGAAAGCTAACTTTAAACCACAGGAAATCGCCAACCTGCTGTGGGCCATGGCGAAACTGGTGGACTACGGGCAGGAGCAGACACCAGAGTTCAAAGAGACCGTGGCCGCACTGTTGCCCCACGTGAACGCACAGAAGGACCAATTTAAAGCTCAGGGCAATGTCAACCTGCTGTGGGCCATGGCGAAACTGGTGGACAACGGAATGGAACGAACACAAGGGCTCATGGAGACCGTGGCCGAACTGCTACCCCACGTGAACAAACAGAAAGACCAATTTATTCCTCAGCATATTGCCAACCTGTTGTGGGCCATGGCAAAACTGGTGGACAACGGGCAGGAGTGGACACCAGAACTCAAAGAGGCCGTGGCCGCGCTTTTGCACCACGTGAACGCACCGAAAAACCAGTTTAATACCCAGGATATCGCCAACATGATTTGGGCCATGGCAAAACTGGTGGACAACGGAGAGTGGTTGCCAGAGCTTAGAGAAGCTATGTTCGTAGTGTTGCCCCACGTGCCCCCACAGAAACACCAATTTAATCCTCAGCATATCGCCAACATTCTGTGGGCCATGGCGAAACTGGGTGAACTCGTTGAGCTACACGTGGTTACCTCTACGTTCGAATCGCTGGTCTGCCGATTAAGTGACAACCTTCAGCTCTCTCAGCAAGATATATTTATGTCTCTCTGGGGCGTAATGGTATGCTGTGCCAGGCTGTCCCTGGACTCCAATGCTAATAAAAGTAACATGCTTGAAAAGCACATGGTTGACCTGTTTACTCGCCTGGAAAATACATCCCCGGACAATGAAAAGGATCAACGCATCATGGCCATGGCCGCCAGTTGGCTTGGGAGAGCGAGTCCGATCATCCCCCATTACCAGACAACCATTTCAAAACACCAAGCCGACTTCCGCGATCAACTCCAATCATGCATGCCCTCTTTGAAGATTGAAGAAGAAAAGTGTCTGAACTCATTGCCTCCCGTTGACCTGCTACTGCCAGATCACAACATGGTGATTGAAATTCAGGGACCGTATCATTACCTGAGTAATGATTTTAAAATCAGGAATGGTTCGACTCTGCTTAAAATTGCACTGCTGAAAAAATCAGGATTTGAGGTCATTGAAATCCCGGTTAACCAGCTCAGCAGCCTGAATTCAATAAAACTATGCATTAACCAAATAAAGGCCAGGGTGGACACCCCGCCACAGGGTCATGGCTGTGTATCACTTAACAGCGGATGGGCAGATGAGACAAACGTTACCGCCGATAAAGGGCAGCCATCCCCGGATCACTGTTATTTAACCGTCGAAGAAAATTCAGAAAAGCACACAGACAAACCAAAAAAAAGAAAAAGGAAAAGAAAAAAAAGGCACTAACCACTTCCCTTGCATCATGACTCCAGAACCGTGTTCACATTCCAGGAAAATGAACTTCTGAACAGCACAGCAGTCAGCCTTTTATATTTTCATGAATTGATGAAATATAATTATGCATAGACCCTCTGCTGGCATCAGTGGTCAATACGCAAGACCAGGTAATGATTACAGCCAACCGGAAAACCATGCCGCTTCTTCAAGGCCCGGGCGATATAGACATGCCACAGTCAGACAATGGGATAATCCTCCCCGCACGCCCTCCGGTCGTGATCAATTTTATAATTCTTCTGGCGCATGTCCTTCTCATTATCTACTATGCCGCTCAGTAAACCCTGCTCAAGAATTCAATGCCCTGATTAAACAGGAAATAATGGATGATCTGCTGAGTAAATCGAATCGTTTCGGTCACCGCTATGATGGGAGACATCACGGGAAATATGCCAGTTTAATTAAAAAATACTCGTTAGCTGCTAAAAGACCGTTAAATCAGGCTGAACAAAGCCAGCTGATTCAACTGCTGCAAAATTTTACCGCAACACGGAGTTGGAATTGGCGAAGCCTGACGACAACACTTCATTCATTGACTTCAGCGGGTGTTTTTACCCCTCATCAACCCATGGATGAGCGTGTCAAGCTTACTCAAGCAGCCTTATTATCAACGATACTTGATGCAATAATATTCAAGTGCAGCAAAAAACTTCAAGCCGGGGATATTGAAGCCCAGGAAATCACCAACATGCTCTGGGCCATGGCAAAACTGGTGGCCAACGGGCAGGAGCTAACACCAGAACTCAAAGAGGCCGTGGTTGCGCTGTTGCCCCACTTACACGCGGAGAAAGCTCACTTTATACCACAGGAAATCACCAACCTGCTGTGGGCAATGGCAAAACTGGTGGGCAGTGGGCAACAGTGGACGCCAGAGTTCAACGGGGCCGTGGCCGCGCTGTTGCCCCATGTGAACGCACAGAAAGCTAACTTTAAACCACAGGAAATCGCCAACCTGGTGTGGGCTATGGCGAAACTACTGTACAACAAGCCAGAGCAGACACCAGGGCTCAAAGAGGCCGTGGCCGCACTGTTGTCCCACGGGAACATACAGGAAGCTAACTTTAAACCACAGGAAATCGTCAATCTGCTGTGGGCCACAGCGAAACTGGTGCACAACGGGGAGTGGACACCAGAGCTTATAGAAGCGGTGGCCGCGCTGTTGCCCCACGTTAAAGCACAGAAAGACCAATTTCTTCCTCAGGGAATCGCCAACCTGCTGTGGGCCACAGCGAAACTGGTGGATAACGGGCAGAAGCAGACACCAGAGTTCAAAGAGGCTGTGGCTGTGCTGTTACCCCACGTGAGCGCACCGAAAGCTAACTTTAAACCACAGGAAATCGCCAACCTGCTGTGGGCCATGGCGAAACTGGTAAACAACGGACAGGAGCAGACACCCGAGCTCAACGAGGCCGTGACCGCGCTGTTATCCCACGTGAACATGGAGAAAGCTGACTTTAAACCACAGGAAATCGCCAACCTGTTGTGGGCCATGGCGAAACTGGTGGACAACGGGCAGCAGCAGACACCAGAACTCAAAGAGGCCGTGGCCGCGCTGTTGCCCCATGTAATCGCACAGAAAGCTGACTTTAAACCACAGGAAATCACCCACCTGCTGTGGGCCATGGCGAAGCTGGTGGGCAACGGGCAGGAACGGGCACCCGGACTCAACGAGGCTGTGGCCGCGTTGTTGCCCCACGTGAAAGCACAGAAAAACCAATTTAATGCCCATAGTATCGCCAACCTGCTGTGGGCCATGGCGAAAGTGACGGACAACGGGCAGGAGCAGACACCCGAGTTCAGAGAGACTCTGGTCGCGCTGTTGCCCCACGTGCTGGCACAGAAAGCTAACTTTAAACCACTGGAAGTCGCCAACCTGCTGTGGGCCATGGCAAAACTGGTGGACAACGGACAGGAGCAGACATCAGCGTTCAAAAAGGCAGTGGCCGCCCTGTTACCCCACGTGAAAGCACAGAAATACCAATTTTTTCCTCAGCAAATCACTATCCTGCTGTGGGCCATGGCGAAACTGGTGAACAACAGGCAGAAGCAGACACCAGCGTTCAAAGAGGCCGTGGTTGCGCTGTTGCCCCTCGTGAACGCACAGAAAGGCCAATTTAATGCCCAGCATATTGCCAACCTGTTGTGGGCCATTGCGAAACTGGTGGACAACGGGCAGGAGTGGACACCAGAGTTCAAAGAGGCCGTGGCCGCGCTGTTGCCCCACGTGAACGCACAGAAAGGCCAGTTTAGTACCCAGGGTATCACCAACATGCTGTGGGCCATGGTGAAACTGATGGACAGCGGGCAGGAGCAGACACCAGAGATGAAAGAGGCCGTGGCCGCGCTGTTACCCCATGTGAACGCACAGAAAGACCAATTTAATACCCAGGGTATCGCCAACCTGTTGTGGGCCATGGCGAGCCTGGGTGAGTTCGTTGAACTGAACGTGGTTACATTTATGTTCGAATCGCTTGTCTACCGAATCAGTGAAAACCCTCAGTTTTCTCAACAAGAGATATTGATGTCTCTCTGGGGAGTAATGGTGTGCTGTGCGAGGTTGTCTCTAGACTCCAATACCAATAAAAATAACGTGCTTGAAAAACACATGGATGAACTTTTTTCTCGCCTGAAAAATACATCCCCGGACAATGAAGAGGATCAACGCATCATTGCCATGGCCGCAAGCTGGCTTGGTAAAGCCTGCCCGGTCGTCCCCCATTACCGGACAAATATTTCAAAACCTCAAGCCGACTTTCGCAATCAACTCCAATTATGCATGCCATCTTTGAAGATTGAAGAGGAAAAGAGCCTGAACTCATTATCGCCGGTTGACCTGCTACTGCCAGATCACAACATTGTTATTGAAATTCAGGGACCGACTCATTACGTGAGTAGTGATTTCAAAACCAGGAAGGGTTCGACTCTGCTTAAAATTGCACTGCTGAAAAAAGCAGGATTTGAAGTCATTGAAGTTCCGACTAACACGCTTTGTAACCGGGATTTATTAAAGCCCTGTATTGATCAAATAAAGACCAGGGTCAACATCTTGTTACAGAGGTAAGTAGTTGACCAAATAGAATCGTTACTCAATCGTCAAACAACATTCAGAAGAGCAAACAGACAAACCAGAATACAGGTAGACACTGTTTGTCTCGCTCCGAATGATTTTCAAGTAGATGGATTGAACTAATGACCAGTACTTCGATCTTAATAAGTAAGCACAGGCTCAAGCTGAATAAACTGTTTGATCTTATTGATGACTCATCAACAAGGAGAAATGTAATGATTAGAAGTATGGTCACTGATAATTTACAGGCTCCGACGACACAACAGGGATTTACCAGAGAAACTCTCCCTGACCAACCTGATCATGTCGGGCAAAAACTTAACATCGCCCCACAATTGACAACCGACGGCGATGGAATTCAGGAACAACATCCCGCCAGTCTTTCCAACCGAACCATTACTGGCTTGAACCCTCATTCTGCGTCGTCACCTGAAATTTACTGGGTAGCAGCCCACATGGATAATAATCCCCGGCGCAATTGTTGTGTGAGCTATGCCAATGTATCGGATACGGCTCAACCGAAAACTGTCCGGATTGGCAACCAGCAACTGATGACACTGGATGCTTCGCAAGCATTTGTTGATTGGGCTCTAGAGGAATACAAAAGCCATATAGAATTCCATAACTTCAGCTTCCTGGTTGATTTTTTAAGCAAAAACAGCGACATCGAATACATTGTTGATATTGGCTGTGGTTTCGGAGCAATATCCCTGTTAATGCAAAACTATCTCAAAGAGCTGTACCCCCGGATCAAAGTAGTTCCTGTAGATATCAAAAATGCTTACGCTAATTGCGATGGAACTTTTTGTGACGATCCACAGCCCATTAACATAATTCCGGCTCAGGAAATTGCTGGCGCTAATCCTGCAACCACTTTATTTACCGCGATACACGCTTTTACCGGCTTGCCTTCGGAAGAAATGCAACTTTGCAAAGAGATTGCCCAGGGGCAAACTGAGTTTTATCTCACCACACTCATAAAAAACAACCCTGGTTGTTTTGTCCTGATCACCGAAGACCCGGACGTATCCTCACCCCAGCAATATATTCCCCCGGAGCTGGTGTACACCAAACATTACCACGCGCTCGCGCAGAGCTCTACGCTGGAGGAGCTTGAGACACAACCCCTTCGCCAGGCAAAAGCCGCAGAAATGAACGCAGAAAACGCTGATATCTACCGGTTAAACCAGTTGCTGGCAAAACTTCCTGCACAGCGGGATCATTATCTATCTTTGACCTCCATAAATACAGAATATCGTCAACAGGAAATTGGTTTAGTACCTTGGCAATACACGCCGGATTATATCTTCAATTGTTCTCTTAAAAGCATGACACTGAACGAGAGGATTAAATCCTTCGATAACATCAAATATGAGGTCGCAAAACATAACCTGGAGCTAAATTGCTGGCATGTCTATCGCCACGATACGGATGGTTCAGAAGCTTCCCGGTGAATCTGGACAGCCACCAAGACACACTCGGCTGATGGTCGGACTCTGCATTACTCAAACACGCTTTTATAGATATTTCAGTAAAATGAACTTCTGAACAGAACAGCAGTCTGCTTTTTATATTTTCATGAATTGATGAAATATAATTATGTATAGAACCTCTGCTGGCATCAGTGGTCAATACGCAGGGCCGGGTAATGATTATAACCAACCGGAAAACTGTACCACTTCTTCAAGGTCCGGGCGGTATAGACATGCCACCGTCAAACAATGGCATAATTCCACCCGCACTACCCCCGGGCGTAATGAATGTTATCATTCTGCTGGCGCATCTTCTTCTCATTATCTACTGCACCGTTCAGTAAACCCTGCTCAGAATTTTAATGCCCTAATCAACCACGAAATAATGGCTGGTCTGGTGAGTAAATCGAATCGTTTCGGTGATCGCTATAATGGGAGACCTCACAGCCAATATGCCAATTCAATTAAAAAATACACGTCAGTTTCTAAAAGGCCGTTAAATCGGGCTGAACAAAGCCAGTTAATAAATTTTCTGCAAACATTTACCGCAACACGACGTTGGCATTGGCGAAGTCTGACGACAACACTTCATTCATTTACTTCAGCGGGTGTATTTACCCCTCATAGCCCCGTGGATAGGCGTGTTCAGCTCACTCAAACGACCTTATTGTCCACGCTACTGGATGCAATCATATTCAAGTGCAACCAAAAACCCGAAGTCAGGGATATAGATTCCCAGGGAATCGCTAACCTGCTGTGGGCCATGGCGAAACTGGTGGACAACGGGCCGGAGTGGACACCAGAGTTCCAAGAGGCCATGGCCGCACTGTTACCCCATGTAATCGCACAGAGAAAGCAATTTAATGCCCAGGGTATCGCCAACCTGCTGTGGGCCATGGCGAAACTGGTGGACAACGGGCAGGAGCGGACACCCGAGTTCAATGAGGCCGTGGCCGCGCTGTTGCCTCAAGTGAACCCAAAGAAAGACCAATTTGATCCTCAGCATATCGCCAGCCTGCTGTGGGCATGGCGAAACTGGTGGATAACGGACATGAACAGACACCGGGGCTTAAAAAGGCTGTGGCCGCGCTGCTGCCCCACGTGAACGCACATAAAAACCAATTTAATGACCAGGGAATCGCCAACTTGCTGTGGGCCGTGGCGAAACTGGTGGAGAACGGGCAGGAGCAGACACCGGGGCTTAAAAAAGCTGTGGCCGCGCTGCTGCCCCACGTGAACGCAAAGAAAGATCAATTTATACCTCAACATTTCACCATCCTGTTGTGGGCCATGGCGAAACTGGTGGACAACCTGCAGGAGCAGATGCCAGAGTTCAACAAGACTGTGGTCGGTCTGCTGCCTTACGTGAACGCAAGGAAAGACCAATTTATACCACAGCAAATCGTCAACCTGCTGTGGGCCGTGGCGAAACTGGTGGACAACGGACAGGAGCAGACACCGGGGCTTAAAAAAGCTGTGGCCACGCTGTTGCCCAACGTGAACGCACAGACCGACCAGTTTAATGCCCAGGGAATCTCCAACCTGCTGTGGGCCATGGCAAAACTGGTGGACAACGGGCAGGAGCAGACACCAGAACTCAACCAGGCCGTGGCCGCGCTTTTGCCCTGCGTGAAAGTACAGAAAGATCAATTTATACCTCAGCAAACCACCAACCTGCTATGGGCCATGGCGAAACTGGCGGACAACGGGCACGAGCAGACACCAGAGTTCAACAAAACCCTGGCTGCGCTGTTGACCTGCGTGATCGTACAAAAAGCTAATTTCAAACCACAGGGTATCGCCAACCTGCTCTGGGCCATGGCGAAACTGGTGGACAGTGGACAAGACCGGACACCAAAGCTGAACAAGGCCGTAGCCGCGTTGTTGCTCCCCGTGAAGACACTGAAAGACCAATTTATTCCTCAACATATCGCCAACCTGCTCTGGGCCATGGCGAAACTGGTGGACAGTGGACAAAACCGGACACCAAAGCTGAACGAGGCCGTAGCCGCGCTGTTGCTCCCCGTGAAGACACTGAAAGACCAATTTATTCCTCAACATATCGCCAACCTGCTCTGGGCCATGGCGAAACTGGTGGACAAAGGCCAGAAGCGGACACCAGAGTTTGACGAGGCCGTGGCCGCGCTGTTGCACCGGGTGAACACACAGAAAGCTGACTTTAAACCACAGGAAATCGCCAACCTGTTTTGGGTCATGGCAAAACTGACGGACAGCGGACAGAGGCGAACTCCAGAGTTCAACAAGACTGTGGCCACGTTATTGCCCCATGTGAGCGCTCAGAAAGCTAACTTCAAAGCACAGGAAATCGCCAACCTGCTGTGGGCCATGGCGAAACTGGTAGACAACGGGCAGGAGCGGACACCAGCGCTCAACGGGGCCATTGCCACGCTATTGCCGCAGGTAAACGCACATAAAGACCCATTTATTCCTCAGGGTATCGCCAACCTGCTGTGGGCCATGGCGAAACTGGTGGACAACGGGCAGGAACAGACATCAGGGCTCAAAGAGGCGGTAGCCGTGCTGTTGCCCCGCGTGAGCGCACAGCAGGCTAACTTTAAACCACAAGGTATTGCCAACCTGCTGATGGCCATGGCGAAACTGGGTAATCTCGTTGAGCTGAACGTGCTTACCTCTACGTTCGAATCGCTTGTCCGCCGAATCAGTGACAACCCTCAGTTCTCACAGCAAGAGATATCGATGTCTCTCTGGGGTGTAATGGTCTGCTGTGCCCGGTTGTATCTGACCTCCAATACCTATAAAAATAACGTGCTTGAACAGCACATGGATCACCTGTTTACTCGCCTGGAAAATACACCCACAGACAATGAAGAGGATCTATCCATCATTGCCATGGCCGCAAGTTGGCTTGGGAGAGCGTGTCCGGTCACCCCTCATTACCAGACAACCATGTCAAAACCTCAAACCGACTTCCGCGATCAACTCCAATCATGCATTCCCTCTTTGAAGATTGAAGAAGAAAAGAGTCTGAACTCTTTACCGCCGGTTGACCTGATTCTGCCGGATCACAACATCGTTATTGAAGTTCAGGGACAGTTTCATTACGTGAGTGATGATTTCAAAACCAGAAATGGTGCGACTATGCTGAAAATCGCACTGCTGCAAAAGGCAGGATTTGAGGTTATTGAAATCCCGGCTAACACAATTTGGAAACCGGATTTAATGAAACCATACATTGATCAAATAAGAACCAGGGTAGACGTCCCGCTCAAGGGACAGGGCACTGTATCACTTAACAGCGAGGGAGACAGATTGGGCTAACATGACTGCCGATAAAAGATGGCAACTCTCAGATCACAGTTATTTAACTGCCTGAGAATATTTAGAGGAGCAAACAGACAAACCAAAATACAGGTTGTAACTGTTTCTCTCGGATGATTTGCAAGTAGATGGTTTCCCCACTCGTTTACGTTCATAGGCCATTTCAACAAAATGAACTTCTGAACAGAACAGCAGTCTGTTGTTTATATTTTCATGAATCAATGAAATATAATTATGGATAGAAGCTCTGCTGGTATCAGTGGTAAATACGCAAGATCAGCTAATGGTTATAACCGCCCGGATGACCAGGCCTCTTCTTCAAGGCGTGGGCGATATAAACATTCTGCAGTCAGACCGTGGGATAACCCCCGCCCCACTACTCCGGGGAGTAATAAATTTTACCGTGCTTCTGGCGCACGCTCTTCTCAATATCTACAGAGCCGTTCAGTAAACCCTGCCCAAGATTTTAATGCCCTTATCAAACAGGAAATAATGGCTGGTCTGGTGAGTAAATCGGCTCGCTTCGGCCATCGCTATGATGGGAGAGATCATGGTTACTATGCCAGTTCAATTAAAAAATACACGTCAGCAGCTAAACGACCGTTAAATCCAGCGGAACAAAGCCAGCTGATTCGTTTGCTGCAAAATTTTACCGTAACGCGCAGCTGGAATTGGCTAAGCCTGACGACAACAATTCATTCATTGACTTCAGCGGGTGTTTTTACCCCTCATAACCCAATGAATGAGCATGTTCAGCTCACTCAAACGGCCTTATTGTCCTCTCTACTGGATGCCATAATATTCAAGTGCAATCAAATGCCTCAAGCCAGGGAAATTGATGCCCGAGGTATCGCCAACCTGTTGTGGGCCATGGCGAAACTGGTGGGCAACGGGCAGGCTTGGATACCAGAGTTCAACGAGGCCGTAGCCACACTGTTACCCTGGATGAGCGCACAGAAAGACCAATTTATTCCTCAGCATATTGCCAACCTGTTCTGGGCCCTGGCAAAACTGGTGGACAACGGGCAGGAACAGACACCAGAGTTCAAAGCGGCCCTTGCTTCGCTGTTGCCCTGTTTGAACGCACAGAAAAACCAATTTACTGGCCAGAATATTACGAACATTCTGTGGGCCATGGCGAAACTGGTGGACAACGGACTGGAGCGAATACCAGAGCTCAACAAGGCCCTGGCCGCCCTGCTGCCCTGCGTGAACGCTCAGAAAAACCAATTTATTCCTCAACATATCGCCAACCTGCTGTGGGCCATAGCAAAACTTGTGGACAACAAGCAGGGGCTGACACCAGAGTTAAAAGAGGCCGTGGTTGCGCTGTTGCCCAATGTAAATGCACAGAAAGCCAACTTTAAACGACAGGAAATCGCCAATCTGCTGTGGGCCATGGCAAAACTGGTGGACAACGGGCAGGAGCAAACACGAGAGCTCAAAAGGGCCGTGGCCGCGGTGTTGTCTCAGGTGAACGCACAGAAAGCTAACTTCAATCTGCAGGAAATCACCAACCTTCTGTGGGCCATGGCGAAACTGGTGGACAACGGGCAGGAACGGACACCTCGACTGAAAGAGGCCATAGCTGCGCTGTTGCCCAACGTGAACAGACACAAAGACCAATTTTTTCCGCGGGGAGTCGCCAACTTGCTCTGGGCCATTGCAAAACTGGTGGACAACAGCCAGGAGCAGACACCAGCTTTCAACAAGGCCGTGTCCGCGCTGTTGCCCTGTGTGAACACGCAGAAAGGCCAATTTAATCCGCAGGATATCGCCAACCTACTGTGGGCCATGGCGAAACTGGTGGAGAAAAGGCAGGAGCAAATACCGGGGCTGAAAGAGGCTCTGGTCGCTCTGTGGCCCTGCGTAAACGCTCAGAAAGCTAACTTTAAACCACAGGGTATCGCCAACCTGCTGTGGGCCATGGCGAAACTGGTGGACAACGGGCAAGAGCAGGTACCAGGGCTCAAAGAGGCTGTAGCCACAATATTGCCACATGTGAACGCACAGAAAGCCAACCTTACCCCACAGCAAATCAGCAACCTGCTGTGGGCCATGGCGAAACTGGTGGACAACGGACAGGAGCGAACACAAGGGCTTAAAGACGCCGTGGCCACGCTGTTGCCTCATTTGAACGCACAGAAAGAACAATTTAATGCGCAAGGCATCGTCAATCTGCTGTGGGCCGTGGCGAAACTGGTTGAGCATGGACAGGAGCGAACATCCGAACTCAACGAGGGTGTGGCCGCGCTGTTTCCCCGCGTGAACGCACTGAAAGACCAATTTATTCCTCAGCATATCGCCAACCTGCTGTGGGCCATGGCAAAACTGGTGGACAACGGGCAGGAGCAGACACCAGAGTTCAAAGAGCCAGTGGTTGCCCTGTTGCTCCACGTAATTGCACAGAAAGCTGACTTTAAACCACAGGAAATCACCAACCTGCTGTGGGCCATCGTAAAACTGGTGGACAACGGGCAGGAGTGGACACCAGCGTTCAAAGAAGCTGTGGCCGCGCTGTTGCCCCTGGTAAACAGACAGAAAGCTAACTTTAAACCACCGGAAATCACCATCCTGGTGTGTGCCATGGCGAAACTGGTGGACAGCGGGCAGGGGTGGATACCAGAGCTCAACGAGTCCCTGGCGGCGCTGCTGCCCCACGTGAACGCACAGAAAGACCAGTTTAATGCCCAGAGTATTGCCAACCTGCTGTGGGCCATGGTGAAACTGGTGGATAACAGGCAGGAGCAGACGCCAGATCTTATAGAGACCGTGGCCGCACTGTTGCCCAGCGCGATTGCACAGAAAGCTAACTTTAAACCACTGGAAATCGCCAATCTGCTGTGGGCCCTGGCGAAACTGGGTGAACTGATTAACCTGAACACAGTTTCCTCTATGTTTGAATCGCTGGTCTACCGCATCAGCGACAACCCTCAACTCTCTCAGCGAGCGATATTGATGTCACTCTGGGGAGTAATGGTTTGCTGTGCCAGGTTGTCTCTGATCTCCACTGCCAATAAAAATAACGTGCTTGAACAGCACATGGATGACCTGTTTACTCGCCTGGAAAATGCCACCCCAGACAATGATGAGGATCTATCCATCATTGCCATGGCGGCAAGTTGGCTTGGGAGAGAGTGTCCGGTCGTTCCCCATTACCAGACCACCATGTCAACACCTCAAACTAACTTCTGCGGTCAGCTCCAATCACACATTCCCTCCTTGAAGATCGTACAAGAAAAGAGCCTGAACCTATTACCGCCGGTTGACCTGCTACTGCCAGATCTCAACATGGTTATTGAAATTCAGGGACCGACTCATTACGTGAATGGTGATTTCACAACCAGGAATGGTTCGACTCTGCTGAAAATCGCACTGCTGCAAAAAGCAGGATTTGAGGTCATTGAAATCCCGGTTAACCAGCTTTGGAACCGGAATTTAATCAAACTATGTGTTGATCACATAAAGACCAGGATAGACATTTTCAATAAAATGAACTTCTGAACAGCAGAGCAGTCTGTTTTTTATATTCTCATGAATTAATGAAATATATATGCATAAAATCTCTGCTGGTATCAGTGGTAAATACGCAAGACCAGGTAATGGTCACAACCAACCAGATGACCATGCCGCTTCTTCAAGGCTTGGACGATATATACATGCCACAGTCAGACAGTGGGATAATGCCCCCCGCTCTACCCCGGAGCGTAACGAGTTTTACCATTCTTCTGGCGCATGTTCTTCTCTACAGCATCGTTCAGTAAACCCTGCGCAAGATTTTAATGGCCTCATCAAACAGGAAATAATGGATGATCTGGTGAGTAAATCGGATTATTTCGGTCATCGCTATGATGGGAGACATCACGGGCAATATGCCAATTCAATTAAAAAATACACGTCAGCTGCTAAAAGACCGTTAAATCGAGCTGAACAAAGCCAGCTGATACGTTTGCTGCAAAATTTTACCGCAACACGAAGCTGGAATTGGCGAAGCCTGACGACAACATTTCATTCGTTTACTTCATCGGGCGTGTTTACCCATCATAAACCCATGGATGAGCGTATTAAACTTACTCAAGCTCACTTGTTGTCAACGCTACTTGATGCAATAACATTCAAGTGCAACCAAAAACCTCAAGCCAGGGATATTGATGACATGGGAATCGCCAACCTGCTATGGGCCATGGCAAAACTGGTGGACAACAGGCAGGCGCAAACAACAGATTTCAACGTAGCCGTTGCCGCGCTGTTGCCCCACGTAAACGCACTGAAAACTAATTTTAAACCACAGGGTATCACCAACCTGTTGTGGTCCATGGCGAAACTGGTCGACAACGGGCAAGAGCGGATACCAGGACTCAAAGAGGCCGTGGCCACGCTGTTGCACCGGGTGAACGCAAAGAAAGCTGACTTTAACCTACAGCAAATCACCAACCTGCTTTGGGCCATTGCGAAACTGGTGGACAACGGACAAGGGCAAACACAAGGGCTCAAAGAGGCTGTTGCCGTGCTGTTGCCTCTTGTGTATGCGCAGAAAGACCAGTTTAATGCCCAGCGCATCGCCAACCTGCTGTGGGCCATGGCGAAACTGGCGGACAACGGCCAGAAACGGACGCCCGAGTTCAATGCAGCCGTGAACGCGCTGTTGCCCCACGTGAACGCACAGAAAGACCAATTTAATCCCCAGGGCATCGCCAACTTGCTGTGGGCGATAGTGAAACTGGTGGACAACGGCCTGAAGCGCACACCAGAATTCAAAGAAGCCGTGGCCGTGTTGTTGCCCTGCGTGAACGCACAGAAAGCTAACTTTAAACCACAGGGGATCGCCAACCTGCTTTGGGTTATGGTGAAACTGCCGGACATCGGGCAGGAGCCGACACCCGAGCTCAACGAAGCCGTGACCGCGTTGTTGCCCTATGTGAAGGTACAGAAAGCTAACTTTAAACCACAGGGTACCACCAACCTGCTGTGGGCAATGGCGAAACTGGCGGACAACGGGCAGGAGCGGGTGCCCGAATTCAATGAAGCCATGACTGCGCTGTTGCCCTATGTGAAGGCACAGAAAGACCAATTTATTCCTCAGCATGTCGCCAACCTGCTGTGGGCCCTGGCGAAACTGTTGGACAACGGACCGGAGAAGACACAAGAGTTCAATGAGGCTGTGGCCACTCTTTTGTCCTGCGTGAACGCACAGAAAGACCAATTTATTCCCCAGCATATCGCCAATTTGATGTGGGCCATGGCGAAACTGGTGGACAATGGACAGGAGTGGACGCCAGAGTTCTACAAAGCTGTAGCCGCGCTGTTGCCCCAAGTGATCGCACAGAAAGCTGACTTTAAACCACAGGAAATCGCCAACCTGCTGTGGGCCATAGCGAAACTGGTGGACAACGGTCAGGAGCAGACAGCGCAGTTCAACGAAGCCGTGGCTGTGCTATTGCCCCTCGTGAACGCCATGAAAGCTGACTTTATCGCACAGGAAATTGCCAACCTGCTGTGGGCCACGGCGAAACTGGCGGACAACGGGCAGGAGCAGACAGCAAGGTTGAAAGAGGCCATGGCCGCGCTGCTGCCCTTCGTGAATGCACTGAAAGCCCATTTTAATCCACAGGAAATCGCCAATCTGCTGTGGGCCATGGCGAAACCGGGTGAACTCCTTGAGCTGAATATGGTGACTTCTACATTCGAATCTCTTGTCTACCGAATCAGTGAAAACCCTCAGCTCTCTCAGCAAGACATATTGATGTCTCTATGGGGAGTAATGGTATGGTGTGCCAGGTTGTCCCTGATCTCCAACGCCAATCAAAATAGCGTGATTGAAAAGTACATAGATGATCTGTTTACTCGTCTGGAAAATACCGCCCCAAACAATGAAGATGAACAATCCATCATTGCCCTGGCCGCAAGTTGGCTTGGGAGAACGTGTCCGATCGTCCCCCATTACCTGCGCACCATGTCACAACCTCAAGCCGAATTCCGCGATCAACTCAAATCATGCATTCCCTCTTTGAAAATTGAAGAAGAAAAGTGTCTGAACTCGCTGCCTCCGGTTGACCTGCTACTGCCAGATCACAACATTGTTATTGAAATTCAGGGACCGTTTCATTACGTGAGTGGTGATTTCAAAACCAGGAATGGTTCGACTCTGCTGAAAATCGCACTGCTGAAGAAAGCAGGATTTGAGGTCATTGAAATCCCTACTAACACGGTTTGGGACCAGGATTCAATAAAACCATGTATTGATCAAATAAAGACCAGGGAGGGAGCTTCCAGACTTTAGTCCGTATCCACAGGTGATCCTTTGGCAGATTAAGCAAAATGAACTTCTGAACAGCACCGAAGTCTGCTTTTTATATTCTCATGAATTGATGAAATATAATTATGGATAAAAGCTCTGCTGGTATCAGTGGTCATTACGCAAGATCAGGTAATGGTCACAACCAACAAGATGACCGTGCCGCTTCATCAAGGCGTGGACGATACAGACACGCCACAGTCAGACAGTGGGATAATACTCAACGCACTACACCGGGGTGTAATCAATTTTACCGATCCACTGCCGTATGCCTTTCTCAACATCTACAGTGTCGTTCAGTAAACCTGGCCCAGGGTTTTTACGCCCTCATCAACCAGGAAATAATAGATAATCTGGTGCGTCAATCTGAACGTTTTGGTCATCGCTATGATGGGAGGTGTCATGGTCAATATGCCAGTTCAATTAAAAAATACACGTTAACTGTTAAAAGACCGTTAAATCGAGCAGAACAAAGCCAGCTGATACGTTTTCTGCAAAATTTTACCATAAAACGAAGCTGGAATTGGCGAAGCCTGACGACAACATTTCATTCATTGACTTCAGCAGGTATTTTTACCCCTCATAACCCTATGAATGAGTGTGTTAAGCGTACTCAAACTGCCTTATTGTCAACGCTTCTTGATGTATTAATATTCAAGTGCCATCAAAAACCTCAAGCCAGGGATATTGATGCCATCGGAATCACCAACCTGCTATGGGCCATCGCGAAACTGGTGGACAGCGGGCAGAAGCAGACACCAGAGCTCAAACAGGCCGTGGCTGCGCTGATGCCCCATCTGAGCGTAAAGAAAGACCAATTTATTCCTCAGCATCTCGCCAACCTGCTGTGGGCCATGGCAAAACTGGTGGACAACGGTCAGGAGCAGACAGCAGAGATCAAAAAGGCCGTGGCCGCGCTGTTGCCCCATGTGAATGCCCAGAAAGACCAGTTGAGTCCTCAGAATATCGCCAACCTGCTGTGGGCCGTGGCGAAACTGGTGGACAACGGCCAGGAGTGGACACCCGAGCTCAACGAGGCCGTGGCCGCTCTGCAGCCCTGTATAAACGCACAGCAAGACCATTTTATTCCTCAGCATATCGCCAACCTGCTGTGGGCCATGGCGAAACTGGTGGACAACGGGCAGCAACAGACACCATGGCTCAAACAGGCTGTGGCCGCACTGTTACCCCACGTAAACGCACAGAAAACTAACTTTAAGCCACAGGAACTCGTCAGCCTGCTGTGGGCAATGACGAAACTACTGGACAACGGTCAAGAGCAAAGACAAGGGCTCAAAGAGGCCGTGGCCGTGCTGTTGCCTCAAGTGAACGCAAAGAAAAGCCAATTTAATGCTCAGGGCATTGCCAACCTGCTGTGGGTCGTGGCGAAACTGGTGGACAACGGGCAGGAATGGACACCCGGGCTGAACGCGGTCGTTCACGCGCTGTTGCCGCACGTGAACGTACAGAAAGACCAATTTAATCCTCAGCATATCGCTAACCTGCTGTGGGCCATGGCGAAACTGGTGGGCAACGGTCAAATACTGACGCCAGAGTTCAAAGAGGCCGTCGCCGTGTTGTTGCACCTCGTGAACGCACAGAAAGCCAACTTTAAACTACAGGGTATCACCAACCTGCTGTGGGCTATGGCGAAACTGACGGACAACGGCCAGGAGCGGACACCTGAGCTCAACGAAGCAATGGCCGCGCTGTTGCCCCACGTGATCGCACGGAAAGCTGACTTTTTACCACAGGAAATCGCCAACCTGCTGTGGGCCATGGCGAAGGTTGTCAACGGCCCGGGGCAGATACCAATGCTCAACAAAGCCGTGGCCGCGCTGTTGCCCTACGTGAAAACACAGAAAGACCAACCTATTCCTCAGCAAATCGCCAACCTGCTGTGGGCTCTGGCGAAACTGGTGGATAACGGGCAGGAGCAAACACCAGAGTTTAAAGAGGCTGTCGCCGCACTGTTGCCCCACGTGATTACACAGAAAGCTGGCTTTAAACCACAGGAAATCGCCAACCTGCTGTGGGCCATGGCGAAACTGGTGGATAACGGGCAGGAGTGTACACCAGAGTTCTACGAGGCTGTGGCCGCGCTGTTGCCCCACGTGATCGCACGGAAAGCTGACTTTATACCGCAGGAAATCGCCAACCAGCTGTGGGCCATGGCGAAACTGGTGGACAACAGTCAGGAGCAGACAGCTGAGCTCAACGAAGCCGTGGCTGCGCTGTTGCCCTACGTGAATGCACAGAAAACCAACTTTAAACCACAGGAAATCGCCAACCTGCTGTGGGCCACGGCGAAGCTGGGTGAGCTCGTTGAGCTGCCCCTGTTTACCTCCACGTTCAAATCACTTGTCCACCGAATCAGTGACAACCCCCGGCTCTCTCAACAAGATATATTGATGTCACTCTGGGGAGTAATGGTATGCTGTGCCCGGTTGTCTCTGGCCTCCAATGCCAATAAAAATAACGGACTTGAAAAGCACATGGATAACCTGTTTACTCGTCTGGAAAATACCTCCACAGACAATGAAGAGGATCAATCCATCATTGCCATGGCCGCCAGTTGGCTTGGGAGACAGTGTTCGTTCGTCCCCCATTACCAGACCATCAGGTCAAGACCTCAAACCGACTTCCGCAATCAACTCCAGTCATGCATTCCCTCTTTGAAGATTGAAGAAGAAAAGAGCCTGAACTCATTGCCTCCCGTTGACCTGCTACTGCCAGATCACAACATTGTGATTGAAGTTCAGGGACTGTCCCATTACGTGCGCGGTGATTTAAAAACCAGGAAAGGTTCGACTCTGCTTAAAATCGCACTACTGCAAAAAGCAGGATTTGAGGTCGTTGAAATCCCGGCTAATACACTTTGTAACCATTATTTAATGCAACTATGTATTGATAAAATAAAGACTAGGATAGACCATTTCAGAAAAATGAACTTCTGCACAGAATAGCAGTCTGCTTTTAATATTTTCATGAATTGATGAAATATAAATATGCATAGAAGCTCAGCTGGAACCTTTGGTTTATACGCAAGACCAGATAATCATGCCAACCAACCGGATACCCATGACGCTTCTTCAAGGCGCGTGCAATATAGACAGGGCACAGTCGAATGGTGGGATAATCCACCCCGCACTACCCCGGGGCATAATGAATTTTATCATTTCTCTGGCGCATACCCTTCTCTAAATCTACTGTGCCGTTCAGTGATCCCCGCTCAGAATTTTAATGCGCTTATCAAACAGGAAATAATGGCAGATCTGGTGAGTAAAACGGATCGTTACGCTCCTTTCTATGATGGGAAACCACACAGTCGATATGCCAGTTCAATTAAAAAATACACGTCAGCTGTTAAAAGACCGTTACATCGAGTGGAACAAAGCCAGCTGATACATTTGCTGCAAAATTTCACAGTAACACGGAGTTGGAATTGGCGAAGCCTGACAACAACACTTCATTCATTGACTTCAGCGGGTGTTTTTACCCCCCATAATCCCATGGAGGAACGTGTCCAGCTCACTCAAACTGCGTTATTGTGCGTTCTACTTGATGGAATAATATTGAAGTACATCGAAAAACCTGAAGCCCGGGATATTGATGCCCAGGGAATCGCCAACCTGCTGTGGGCCATGGCAAAACTGGTGGATAACGGGCAGGAGCAAACACCAGGGCTCAACGAGGCTGTGGTCACGCTGTTGCCCCTCGTGAACGCACAGAAATACCAATTCAATGCCCAGGGTATTGCCAACCAGCTGTGGGCCATGGCCAAACTGGGTGAACTCATTGAGCTGAACCTGGCTACCTCTACGTTCGAATCGCTTGTCTATCGAATCAACAAGTACCTGCAGTTTTCTCAGGAAGAGATATCGATGTCTCTCTGGGGAGTCATGGTATGCTGTGCCAGGTTGTCTCTAGACTCCAATGGCAATAAAAATAATGTGTTTAAAAAGCACATGGATGACTTGTTTACTCGCCTGAAAAATACCTCGCCAGATAATCAAGAGGATCAATCCATCATGTTCATGGCCGCAAGTTGGCTTGGCAGAGCCTGCCCGGTCGTTCGCCATTACCACACAAACATTTCAAAAACCCAGGTCGACTTCCGCGATCAACTAAGATCATCTATTCCATCTTTGAAGATCGAAGAGGAAAAAAGTCTGAACTCATTACCTCCGGTTGACCTGCTTCTGCCAGATCACAACATGGTGATTGAAGTTCAGGGCCCCTCTCATTACGTGGGTGGTGATTTCAAAACGAGGAAGGGTTCGACTCTGCTGAAAATCGCACTGCTGCAAAAAGCAGGATTTGAGGTCATTGAAATCCCGACTAACCAGCTTTTGAACAACGATTTAATGAAACCCTGTATTGATCAAATAAAGATCAGGTTAGGCATCCCGCCACAGGGGCATGGCTTTGTATCACTTAAAAAGAGCGTGGGCAGGTGCTGCATACGTAACTACCGAAGAACATTTAGCAGAGCAAACCAGCCCGGCAAAGAGGAAGAAAACAAACAGCCAGTAATCGCCTTCCTCCCATCATGACTCAAGTAAACTTTGCCGCACAATGAACTTCTGGGCAGAACAGCAGTCTGCTTTTTATATTTTCATGAATTAATGAAATATAATTATGGATAGAAGTTATGCTGGTATCAGTGGTCAATACACAAGATCAGATAACGGTTACAACCAACCGAATGGCCGTGCCCCTTCTTCAAGGCATGGGCGATACCGACATGCCACAGTCAGGCAATGGAATCATCCCACCCGCACTGCACCGGGTCGCAATGAATTTTACCATTCTTCTGACACACGCTCTTCTCAACATCTACTGCGCCGTTCAGTACACCCTGCTCAAAATTTTCATGCCCTCATCAAACAGGAAATAATGGATGATCTGGTGAGTAAATCGGATCGTTTCGGTCATCGCTATGATGGGAGAGATCACGGCCTATATGCCAGTACAATTAAAAAATACACGTCAGCGTCTAAAAGGCCTTTAAATCGAGCGGAACAAAGCCAGCTGATGCGTTTACTGCAAAATTTCACAGCAACACGGAGCTGGAATTGGCGAAGCCTGACGACAACACTGCACTCATTGACTTCAGCGGGGGTTTTTACCCCTCATAAACCCATGGATGAGCGTGTCAGGCGTACTCAAGCTGCCTTATTATCGACGCTACTGGATGCAATAATATTCAAGTGCAAGCAAAAACCTCCCGCCAGGGATATTGATGCCCATGGAACCGCCAACCTGATGTGGGTCATGGCGAAACTGGTGGACAGCGGGCAGAACCCGATACCAGAGCTCAAAGAGGCCGTGGCCGTGTTGTTGCCCCATGTGAACGCACAGAAAAAACAATTTATTCCTCAGGGAATCGCCAACCTGCTGTGGGCCATGGCGAAACTGGTGGACATCGAGCAGGAGCGGACACCAGAGCTCAACGAGACCGTGTCCACGCTGTTGCCCAGCGTGAACGCACAGAAAGCTGACTTTAAACCACAGGAAATCACTAGCCTGCTGTGGTCCATGGCGAAACTGATGGACAACGATCGGAAGTGGGTACCAGCGCTCAAAGAGACTGTGGCCGTGTTGTTGCCCCACGTGAACGCACAGAAAAACCAATTTAATGCCCAGGAAATCTCCAACCAGATGTGGGCCATGGCGAAACTGGTGGACAAAGGGCAGGAGCGGACACCAGGTCTCAACGAGGCCGTGGCCGCCCTGTTGCCCCTTGTGAACGCACAAAAAACTAACTTTAAACCACAGGGTATCGTTAACCTGCTGTGGGCCATGGCGAAACTGGTGGACAACGGGCAGGAACTGACACCAGAGTTCAACGAGGCCCTGGCCGCGCTGTTGCCCCACGTGAACGCACAGAAAGACTGGTTTATTCCTCAGCATATCGCCAACCTGCTGTGGGCCATGGCAAAACTGGAGGACAACGGGCTGGAGCGGACACCAGATTTCAACAAGGCCGTGGTCACGCTTTTGCCCCACGTAAACGCACAGAAAGACCAGTTTAGTCCTCAGCATATCGCCAACCTGCTGTGGGCCATGGCAAAACTGGAGGACAAAGGGCAGGAGCAGACACCAGATCTCACCGAGACCGTAGCCACGCTGTTGCCCCACGTGAACGCACAGAGAGCTAACTTTAAACCTCAGGAAATCACCAACCTGCTGTGGGCCATGGCGAAACTGGTGGACAACTGCTACGAGCAGACACCAGAGTTCAACGAAGCTGTAGCTGCGCTGTTGCCCTGCGTGACCGTACCAAAAGCTAACTTTAAACCACAGCATATCACCAACCTGCTGTGGGCCATGGCGAAACTGGTAGATAACGGGCAGGAGCAAGCACCAGGGTTCAAAAAGGCCGTGGCCGCGCTGTTGCCCCACGTGAATGCACAGAAAGACCAATTTACTGCCCAGGGTATCGCCAACCTGTTACAGGCCATAGCGAAGCTGGTAGATAACGGGCAGGAGCAAACACCAGAGTTCAAAAAGGCCGTGGCCGCGCTGTTGCCCCGCGTGAACGCACAGAAAGACCAGTTTAGTCCTCAGCATATCGCCAACCTGCTGTGGGCCATGGCGAAACTGGTGGACAACGGGCAGGAGCAGACACCAGAGTTCAACGAAGCTGTAGCTGCGCTGTTGCCCTGCGTGACCGTACCAAAAGCTAACTTTAAACCACAGCATATCACCAACCTGCTGTGGGCCATGGCGAAACTGGTAGACAACGGGCAGGAGCAGACACCAGGGTTCAACGAGGCCGTGACCGCACTGATGCCCCTCGTGAATGGACAAAAAGCTAACTTTAAACCGCAGGGTATCGCCAACCTGCTGTGGGCCATGGCGAAACTGGTGGACAACGGGCTGGAGCGGACATCAGGTCTCAAAGAGGCCGTGGCCGCCCTGTTGCCCCTTGTGAACGCACAAAAAACTCACTTTAAACCACAGGAAATCGCTAACCAGCTTTGGGCCATGGCGAAACTGGGTGAACTCGTTGAGCTGAACGTGGTTACCTCTACGTTCGAATCGCTCATCTATCGACTCAGTGAGAAGCTTCAGTTTTCTCAGAAAGAGATATCGATGTCTCTCTGGGCATTAATGGTATGCTGTGCCAGGTTGTTTCTGGACTCTAATGCCAATAAAAATAACCTATTTGAAAAACACATGGATGACCTGTTCATTCGTCTGGAAAATACATCGCCAGATAATGGAGAGGATCAATCCATCATTACCATGGCTGCAAGTTGGCTTGGCAGAACCTGTTCGGTCGTCCACCATTACCAGACAATCATTTCAAAAAACCAAGCCGACTTCCGTGATCAACTCAAATCATCTATTCCATCTCTGAAGATTGACGAAGAAAAGAGTCTGAACTCATTACCTCCGGTTGACCTGCTTCTGCCCGATCACAACATGGTGATTGAAGTTCAGGGACCGCGTCATTACGTAGGTGGTGATTTCAAAACCAGGAATGGTTCGACTCTGCTGAAAATCGCACTGTTGCAAAAAGCAGGATTTGAGGTCATTGAAATCCCGACTAACCAGCTTTTGAAGAAAGATTTAATGAAACCCTATATTGATCAAATAAAGATCAGGGTAAGCATCCCGCCACAGGGTCATGACGCTGTATCACCTAAAAGAGGGTGGAAAGACGCTGCATACGTGACTGGTGAAGAACATTTACAAGAGCAAACCAACCCGGCAAGGAGGAAGAAAACAAACAGCCAGTAATCGCCTTCCTCCCATCATGACTCAAGTAAACTTTTCCGCACAATGAACTTCTGGGCAGAACAGCAGTCTGCTTTTTATATTTTCATGAATTAATGAAATATAATTATGGATAGAAGTTCTGCTGGTATCAGTGATCAATACACAAGATCAGATAACGGTTACAACCAACCGAATGGCCATGCCCCTTCTTCAAGGCGTGGGCGATACAGACATGCCACAGTCAGACAGCGGGATAGTCACCCCCGCTCTACCCCGGGATGTAATGAATTTCACCATTCTTCTGGCACACGCCCTTCTCAATATTTAATTCACCGTTCAGTAAACTGTGCTCAAGATTTTAATACCCTCATCAAACAGGAAATAATGAATGACCTGGTGAGTAAATCGGATCGTTTCGGTCATCGCTATGATGGGAAAAAACACAGTCAATATGCCAGCTCAATTAAAAAATACACATCAGCTGCGAAAAGACCGTTAAATCGAGCTGAACAAAGCCAGCTGATGCGTTTGCTGCAAAATTTTACTGCAACACGGAGCTGGAGTTGGCGAAGCCTGACGACAATATTTCATTCATTCACTTCAGCAGGTGTTTTTACCCCTCATCAACCCATGAATGAGCATGTTAAACTCACTCAAGCTGCCTTATTGTCGACACTGCTTGATGCAATAATATTTAAGTGCAACCAAAAACCTGAAGCCAGGGATATTGATGCCCAGGGAATCGCCAACCTGTTGTGGGCCCTGGCGAAACTGGTGGACAACGGGCAGGAGCGAACAGCAGAGCTCAAAAAGGCCGTGGCCGTGTTGTTGCCCCATGTGAACGCACAGAAAAAACAATTTATTCCTCAGGGAATCGCCATCCTGCTGTGGGCCATGGCGAAACTGGTGGACATCGGGCAGGAGCGGACGCCAGAGATCAACGAGGCTGTGGCTTCGCTGTTGCCCCGTGTGAACGCACAGAAAGACCAATTCAATACCCAGAATATTGCCAACATGCTGTGGGCCATCGCGAAACTGTCGGACAACGGGCAGAAGTGGGCACCAGAGCTCAACGAGGCCGTAGCCTTGCTGCTGCCCCACGTGTACGTACAAAAAGCTGACTTTAAACCACAGGGTATCGCCAACCTGCTGTGGGCCATAGCGAAACTGGTGGACAACGGCCAGGAGCGGACACCAGGGCTCAATGAGGCCGTGGCCGCCCTGTTGCCTCACGTGAATGCACAGAAAGACCAATTTATTCCTCAGGCTATCGCCAACCTGCTATGGGCCGTGGCAAAACTGGTGGACAACGGGCAGGAGCGGACACCAGAACTCAAAGAGTCTGTGGCTGCACTATTGCCACACGTAAACACACAAAAAGCTTGCTTTAAACCACAGGAAATCGCCAGCCTGCTATGGGCTATGGCGAAACTGATGGACAACGGGCAGGGGCCGACACCAGAGTTCAGCGAGGCCGTGGCCGTGCTGTTGCCCCAAGTGAACGCACAGAAAGACCAGTTTATTCCTCAGCATATCGCCAACCTGCTGTGGGCCATGGCGAAACTGGTGGACAACGGGCAGGAGCCGACACCAGAGCTCAACGAGGCCGTGGCTGCCCTGTTGCCCCATGTGAACGCACAGAAAGACCAATTTATTCCTCAGCACATCACCAACCTGCTGTGGGCCATGGCGAAACTGGTGGACAACGGGCTGGAGCCGACACCAGAGCTCAAAAGGGCCTTGGCCGCGCTGTTGTCCCACGTGAACGCACAGAAAAACCAACTTAATGCCCAGGGCATTGCCAACCTGTTTTGGGCCATGGCGAAACTGGTGGACAACGAACTGGAGCGGACACCGGGGCTCAAAGAGACCGTGGCCGCACTGCTGCCCCTCGTGCAAGCACAGAAAAACCAACTGAATGCCCGGAGCATTGCCAACCTGCTGTGGGCCATGGCGAAACTGGTAGACAAAGGGCAGGAGCGGACGCTGGCGCTTAAAAAGACTGTAGCCGCGCTGTTGCCCCATGTGAACGCACAGAAAGAGCAGTTTACTGCCCTGGGTATCGTCAACCTGCTGTGGGCCATGGCGAAACTGGTGGACAGCGGACTGGAGCGAACACAAGGGCTCATAGAGACCGTGGCCGAACTGTTACCCCACGTGAACGCAATGAAAGACCAATTTATTCCTCAGCATATTGCCAACCTGCTGTGGGCCATAGCAAAACTGGTGGACAACGGGCAGGAGTGGACACCAGAGCTCAAAGAGGCAGTGGCCGCGCTTTTGCACTACGTGAACGCACAGAAAAACCAATTTAATACCCAGAATGTCGCCAACCTGCTTTGGGCCATGGCAAAACTGGTGGACAACGGAGAGTGGGTACCAGAGCTTAAAGAAGCTGTGGCCGCGCTGTTGCCCTACGTGAACGCACAAAAAGCCCACTTTAGACCACAGGAAATCGCCAACCTGCTGTGGGCCATGGCGAAACTGGGTGAACTCGTTGAGCTACAAGTGGTTACTTCTACGTTTGAATCGCTTGTCTGCAGATTAAGTGACAACCTTCAGCTCTCTCAGCAAGATATATTTATGTCTCTCTGGGGCATAATGGTATGCTGTGCCAGGTTGTCTCCAGACTCCAATGCCAATAAAAATAACATGCTTGAAAAGCACATGGTTGACCTGTTTACTCGCCTGGAAAATACATCCCCGGACAATGCAAAGGATCAACGCATCATTGCCATGGCCGCCAGTTGGCTTGGGAGAGCAAGTCCGATCATCCCCCATTACCAGACAACCATTTCAAAACTTCAATCCGACTTCCGCGATCAACTCCAATCATGCATGCCCTCTTTGAAGATTGAAGAAGAAAAGTGTCTGAACTCATTGCCTCCCGTTGACCTGCTGCTGCCAGATCACAACATGGTTATTGAAATTCAGGGACCGTCTCATTACGTAAGTAATGATTTTAAAATCAGGAATGGTTCGACTCTGCTTAAAATTGCACTGTTGCAAAAATCAGGATTTGAGGTCATTGAAATCCCGGTTAACCAGCTCAGGAGCCAGGATTCAATGAAACTTTACATTAATCAAATAAAGACCAGAGTGGAAATCCCGCCACAGGGTCATGGCTGTGTATCACTTAACACCGCATGGGCAGATGCTGCATACGTGACTGCCGAAGAACATTTAGGAAGAGCAAACCAATCCAGCAAAGAGGAAGAAAACAAACAGCCAGTAATCGCCTTCTTCCCATCATGACTCAAGTAAACTTTTCCGCAAAATGAACTTCTGAACAGAACAGCAGTCTGCTTTTCATATTTTCATGAATTAATGAAATATAATTATGGATAGAAGTTCTGCTGGTATCAGTGATCAATACACAAGATCTGATAACGGTTACAACCAACCGAATGGCCATGTCGCTTCTTCAAGGCGTGGGCAATACAGACATGCCACAGTCAGAAAGCGTGATAGTCACCCCCGCTCTATCCCGGGATGTAATGAATTTCACCATTCTTCTGGCACACGCCCTTCTCAATATTTAAGGCACCGTTCAGTAAACTCTGCTCAAGATTTTAATGCCCTCATCAAACCAGAAATAATGGATGGTCTGGTGAGTAAATGGGATCGTTTCGGTCATCGCTATGATGGGAGAAATCACAGTCAATATGCCAGCTCAATTAAAAAATACACGTCAGCTGCTAAAAGACCGTTAAACCGAACAGAACAAAGCCAGCTGATGCGTTTGCTGCAAAATTTTACTGCAACACGGAGCTGGAGTTGGCGAAGCCTGACGACAATATTTCATTCATTCACTTCAGCAGGTGTTTTTACCCCTCATCAACCCATGAATGAGCATGTTAAACTCACTCAAGCTGCCTTATTGTCAACACTGCTTGATGCAATAATATTTAAGTGCAACCAAAAACCTGAAGCCAGGGATATTGATGCCCAGGGTGTCGCCAACCTGTTGTGGGCCATGGCGAAACTGATGGACAACGGGCAGGAGCGGACAGCAGAGCTCAAAGAGGCCGTGGCCGCGCTGTTACCCCACATGAACGCACAGAAAGACCAATTTAAGGCCCAGGGTATCACCAACCTGTTGTGGGCCATGGCGAAACTGGTGGACAACCGGCAGGAGCAGACACCAGGACTCAAAGAGGCCGTGGCCGCGCTGTTGCCCTACGTGAACGCACAGAAAGACCAATTTAATGCCCAGGGTATAGCCAACCTGTTGTGGGCCATGGCGAAACTGGTAGACAACGGGCAGGAGCAGACACCAGGACTCAAAGAGGCCGTGGCCGAGCTGTTGCCCCACGTAAACGCACAGAAAACTAACTTTAGACCACAGGGAATCGCCAACCTGCTGTGGGCCATAGCGAAACTGGTGGACAACGGCCAGGAACGGACACCAGGGCTCAACAAGGCCGTGGCCGCCCTGTTGCCCCACGTGAACGCACAGAAAGACCAATTTATTCCTCAGGCTATCGCCAACCTGCTGTGGGCCATGGCAAAACTGGTGGACAACGGTCAGGAGCAGACACCAGAACTCAAAGAGGCTGTGGCTGCGCTGTTGCCCCACGTAAACACACAAAAAGCTTGCTTTAAACCACAGGAAATCGCCAACCTGCTATGGGCCATGGCGAAACTGGTGGACATCGGACAGGAGCAGACAACAGATCTTAACGAGGCCGTGGCCGTGCTGTTGCCACAAGTGAACCCAGAGAAAGCTAACTTTAAACCACAGGAAATCGCCAACCTGCTGTGGGCCATGGCGAAACTGATGGAGAACGGGCAGGAGCAGACACCAGAGCTCGACGAGGCCATGGCCGCCCTATTGCTCCTCGTGAACGTACAAAAAGTTAACTTTAAACCACAGGGTATCGTCAACCTGCTGTGGGCCATGGCGAAACTGGTGGACAACGGGCTGGAGCAGACACCAGAACTTAACGAGACCGTGGCCGTGCTGTTGCCCCACGTGAACGCTCAGAAAGCTAACTTTAAATCACAGGGTATCGCCAACCTGCTGTGGGCCATGGCGAAACTGGTGGACAACGGGCTGGAGCAGACACCAGAACTTAACGAGACCGTGGCCGTGCTGTTGCCCCACGTGAACGCATACAAAGACCAATTTATTCCTCAGCATATCGCCAACCTGCTGTGGGCCATGGCGAAACTGGTAGACAAAGGGCAGGAGCGAACACCAGAGCTCAAAGAAGCAGTGACCGCGCTGTTGCGCCACGTGAACGCACAGAAAGCTCACTTTAAACCTCAGGAAATCACCAACCTGCTGTGGGCCATGGCGAAACTGGTGGACAACGGGCATGAGCAGACACCAGAGCTCAACGAGGCCGTGGCCGCGCTGTTGCCCCACGTGAACGCACGGAAAGACCACTTTAATACCCAGGGCATTGCCAACCTGCTGTGGGCCATGGCGAAACTGGTGGACAGCGGGCAGGAGCAGGCACCAGAACTCAACGAGGCCGTGGCTACCCTGTTGCCCCTCGTGAACGCAAAGAAAGACCACTTTAATACCCAGGGCATTGCCAACCTGCTGTGGGCCATGGCGAAACTGGTGGACAACGCGCAGGAGAAGATACCAGGGCTTGTGGAGGCCACGGCCGCGCTGTTGCCCCACATGAACGCACAGAAAGCTAACTTTACACCACAGGCAATCACCAACCTGCTGTGGGCCATGGCGAAACTGGTGGACAACGCGCAGGAGCGGACACCAGAGCTCATCGAGGCTGTGGTCGCGCTGCTGCCTCTCGTGAACGCACAAAAAGCTAACTTTACACCACAGGCAATCACCAACCTGCTGTGGGCCATGGCGAAACTGGTGGACAACGGGCAGGAGCGGACACCAGAGCTCAACGAGGCTGTGGTCGCGCTGCTGCCTCTCGTGAACGCACAAAAAGCTAACTTCAAATCACAGGAAATCGCTAACCTGATTTGGGCCATGGCGAAACTGGTGGATAACGGTCAGGAGCAGACACCAGGGCTCAACGAGGCTGTGGTCGCGCTGTTGCCCCTCGTGAACGCACAAAAAGCTAACTTTAAACCACAGGAAATCGCTAACCTGCTATGGGCCACGGCCAAACTGGGTGAACTCGTTGAGCTGAACGTGGCTACCTCTGCATTCGAATCGCTCGTCTATCGAATCAGTGAGAACCTTCAGTTTTCTCAGGAAGGGATATCGATGTCTCTCTGGGGAGTCATGGTATGCTGTGCCAGGTTGGCTCTATACTCCAATACCTATAAAAATAACTTGCTTGAAAAGCACATGGGTGACCTGTTGACTCGCCTGGAAAATACATCGCCAGATAATGAAGATGATCGATCCATCATGATCATGGCCGCAAGTTGGCTTGGCAGAGCGTGTCCGGTCGCCCCCCCTTACCAGACAATCGTTTCAAAACGTCAATCCGACTTCCGCAATCAACTCCAATCATCTATTCCATCTTTGAGGATTGAAGAAGAAAAGAGTCTGAACTCATTACCTCCGGTTGACCTGCTTCTGCCAGATCACAACATTGTGATTGAAGTTCAGGGCCCCTCTCATTACGTGAGTGGTGATTTCAATACCAGGAATGGTTCGACTCTGCTCAAAACCGCACTACTGCAAAAAGCAGGATTTGAGGTCATTGAAATCCCGGCTAACCGGCTTTTGAACAACGATTTAATGAAACCCTATATTGATCAAATAAAGATCAGAATAGGCATCCCCCCACAGGAGCATGGCTCTGTATCATTTAATAGAGGGTGGGCAGATGCTGCATACGTGACTGGCGAAGAACATTTAGAAGAGCAAACCAACCCAGCAAAGAAGAAGAGAAGAAGAAAACAAACAGCCAGTAATCGCCAGCCTCCCATCATGACTCAAGTAAACTTTTACGCAAAATGAACTTCTGAGCAGAACAGCAGTCTGCTTTTTATATTTTCATGAATTAATGAAATATAATTATGGATAGAAGTTCTGCTGGTATCAGTGGTCAATACACAAGATCAGGTAATGATTACAACCAACCGAATGACCATGCCCCTTCTGCAAGGCGTGGGCGATATAGATATGCCACAGTCAGACAGTGGGATAATCCCCGCAATGCCCCGGGGCGTAATGAATTTTACCATTCTTCTGGCACACGCTCTTCTCAACACCCACTGCGCCGTTCAGTAACCCCTGCTCAAGATTTTAATGCCCTCATCAAACAGGAAATAATGGATGATCTGGTGAGTAAATCGGATCGTTTCGGTCATCGCTATAATGGAAAAAATCACAGTCAATATGCCCTTTCAATTAGAAAATACACGTCAGTTGCTAAAAGACCGTTAAACCGGGCGGAACAAAGCCAGCTGATACGTATGCTGCAAAACTTTACCCCAACACGGAGCTGGAACTGGCGAAGCCTGACGACAACACTTCATTCATTTACTTCAGCGGGTGTTTTTGCCTTTCATAAACCCATGGATGAGAATGTGAAGCTTACTCAAGCTCACTTATTGTCAACGCTACTTGATGCAATAATATTTAACTGCAACCAAAAGCCTGAAGGCCGGGATATTGATGCCCGTGGTATCGCCAACCTGCTGTGGGCCCTGGCGAAATTGGTGGACAACGGGCAGAAGCAGACACCCGAGTTTAAAGAGGCCATGGCCACCTTGTTTCCCCTCGTGAACGCACAGAAAGACCAATTTATTCCTCAGCATATCGCCAACCTGCTGTGGGCCATGGCGAAACTGGTGGAAAACGGGCTGGAGCGAACAACAGGACTCAACGAGGCCCTGATCGTGCTGTTGCCCCAGGTCGACGCACAGAAAGGCCAATTTAATGTCCAGGGTATAGCCAACCTGCTGTGGGCCATGGCGAAACTGGTTGACAACGGGCAGGAGCGGACACCAGGGCTCAAAAAGGCCGTGGCCGCGCTGTTGCCCCAAGTGAATGCTCAGAAAGCTAACTTTACACCACAGGGTATCGCCAACCTGCTATGGGCCATAGCAAAACTGGTGGACAACGGGCTGGAGCGGACACCGCAGCTCAACGAGGCCGTGGCCGTGCTGTTGCCACAAGTGAACCCAGAGAAAGCTAACTTTAAACCACAGGAAATCACCAACCTGCTGTGGGCCATGGCGAAACTGGTGGACAACGGGCAAAAGCGAACACCAGAGCTCAACGAGGCCATGGCCGCGTTGTTGCTGCACGTGAGCGCACAGAAAGACCAATTTAAGGCCCAGGCCATTACCAACCTGCTGTGGGCAATGGCGAAACTGGTGGACAACGGGCTGGAGCGTACACCAGGGCTGAAAGAGGCCTTAGCCGCTCTGTTGCCCCTCGTGAACGCACGGAGAGCTACCTTTAAACCACAAAGTATCGCCAACCTGCTGTGGGCCATGGCAAAACTGGTGGACAACGGGCAGGATCCGACACCAGAGTTCAAAGAGGCCGTGGCTGCACTTTTGCACCACTTGAACGCACAGAAAGACCAATTTAATGCCCGGGATATCGCCAACCTGCTTTGGGCCATAGCGAAACTGGTGGACAACGGGCTGGAGTCAACACCAGAGCTCAACGAGGCCGTGGCCGCACTGTTGCCCCACGTGAATGCACAGAGAGCAACCTTTAAACCACAAGGTATCGCCAACCTGCTGTGGGCCATGGCGAAACTGGTGAACAACGGGCAGGAGTCGACACCAGAACTCAACCAGGCCGTGGCCGCACTGTTGCCCCTCGTGAACGTACAAAAATACCAACTTAATGCCCATGGCATTGCCAACCTGCTGTGGGCCATGGCGAAACTGGTGGATAACGGTCAGGAGTGGACACCAGAGTTCAAAGCGGCCGTGGCTGCGCTGTTAACCCACGTGAGCGCACGGAAAGCTAACTTTACACCACAGGGTATCGCCAGCCTGCTGTGGGCCATAGCGAAACTGGGTGAACTCGTTGAGCTGAATGTGGTTACCTCTACGTTCGAATCGCTTGTCTACCGAATCAGTGAAAACCCTCAGCTCTCCAGGCAAGATATATCGATGTCTCTCTGGGGCGTATTGGTATGCTGTGCCAGGTTGTCTCTAGACTCCAATGCCAATAAAAATAACGTACTTGAAAAGCACATGGATGACCTGTTGACTCGCCTGGAAAATACATCACCGGATAATGAAGAGGATCAAACCACCATTGCCATGGCCGCCAGTTGGCTTGGCAGAGCGTGTCCGTTCAACCCCCATTACCAGACAACCATTTCAAAACATCAGGCCGACTTCCGCAATCAACTCCAATCATGCATGCCCTCTTTGAAGATTGAAGAAGAAAAGAGTCTGAACTCATTACCTCCGGTTGACCTGTTACTGCCAGATCACAACATGGTGATTGAAGTTCAGGGATCGTCTCATTACGTGAATGGTGATTTCAAAACCAGGAAGGGTTCGACGCTGCTTAAAATTGCACTGCTGCAGAAATCAGGATTTGAGGTCATTGAAATCCCGGTTAACAGGCTTTGGAACCAGGATTTAATGAAACCATTTATTGATCAAATAAAGAAGAGAACAAACAGCCAGTAATCGTCTCCCTGCCATCATGACTCAGGAACCGTTGTCACAATCCAGAGTAGTTATTCTTCTCCAACCACTTGCGTTTATAAACCGTTCAGCAAAATGAACTTCTGAACAGAACCGCAGTCTGCTTTTTATATTCTCATGAATTAATGAAATATAATTATGGATAGAAGATCAGCTGGTATCAGTGGTAAATACACAAGATCAGGTAATAATTACAATCAACCGAATAACCATGCCCCTTCTTCAGGGCGTGGGCGATATAGACATGCCACAGTCAGACCATGGGATAATTCCCCACGCACGGCACCGGGCCGCAATGAATTTTACCATTCTTCTGGCACACGCTCTTCTCAACATCTACAGTGCCGTTCAGTAAGCCCTGCTCAAGATTTTAATGCCCTCATCAAACAGGAAATAATGGATGATCTGTTGAGTAAATCGGATCGTTTCGGTCATCGCTATGATGGGAGAAATCACAGCCTATATGCCAGTTCAATTAAAAAATACACGTCAGCGTATAAAAGACCGTTAAATCGAACAGAACAAAGCCAGCTGATGCGTTTGCTGCAAAATTTTACTGCAGCACGGAGCTGGAATTGGCGAAGCCTGACGACAACACTGCACTCATTTACTTCAGCGGGTGTTTTTACACTTCATAAACCCATGGATGAGCGAGTTAAACTTACTCAGGCTAACTTATTGTCAACGCTATTTGATTCAATCATATTTAACTGCAACCAAAAACCTGAATCCAGGGATATTGATGCCCTGGGAATCGCCAGCCTGCTGTGGGCCATGGCGAAACTGGTGAACAACGGGCAGGAGCAGACACCAGAATTCAACGAGACCGTGGCCGCGCTGTTGCCCCAAGTGGCCGCACAGCAAGACCAGTTTAATGCCCAGGGAATCGCCAACCTGCTGTGGGCCATGGCGAAACTGGTGGACAACGGGCAGGAGCGGACGCCAGAGCTGAACGAGGCCGTGGCTTCGCTGTTGCCCCATGTGAACGCACAGAAAAACCAATTTAATACCCAGAATATTGCCAACCTGCTGTGGGCCATCGCGAAACTGTCGGACAACGGGCAGAAGCGGACACCAGAGCTCAACGAGGCCGTAGCCGTGCTGCTGCCCCACGTGAACGTACAAAAAGCTAACTTTAAACCACAGGGTATCGCCAACCTGCTGTGGGCCATAGCGAAACTGGTGGACAACGGCCAGGAGCAGGCACCAGAACTCAACGAGGCCGTGGCCGCCCTGTTGCCCCACGTGAACGCCCAGAAAGACCAATTTATTCCTCAGGCTATCGCCAACCTGCTGTGGGCCGTGGCAAAACTGGTGGACAACGGTCAGGAGCAGACACCAGAACTCAAAGAGGCTGTGGCTGCGCTGTTGCCACACGTAAACACACAGAAAGCTTGCTTTAAACCACAGGAAATCGCCAGCCTGCTATGGGCCATAGCGAAACTGGTGGACATTGGACAAGAGCGGACACCAGAGCTCAACGAGGCCGTGGCCGCCCTGTTGTCCCACGTAAACGCACAGAAAGCTCACTTTAAACCACAGGGTATCGCCAACCTGCTGTGGGCCATGGCGAAACTGGTGGACAACGGGCAGGAGCCGACACCAGAGCTCAAAGAGGCTGTGGCCGCGCTGCTGCCCCACGTGAACGCATACAAAGACCAATTTATTCCTCAGCATATCGCCAACCTGCTGTGGGCCATGGCGAAACTGGTGGACAACGGGCAGGAGCCGACACCAGAGCTAAAAAGGGCCTTGGCCGCGTTGTTGTCCCACGTGAACGCACAGAAAGCTCACTTTAAACCACAGGGTATTGCCAACCTGCTGTGGGCCATGGTGAAACTGATGGACAACGTCCAGGAGCGGACACCAGAACTCAAAGAGACCGTAGCCGCGCTGTTACCCCGCGTGAACGCACAGAAAAACCAGTTTAATGCCCTGGCTATTGCCAACCTGCTGTGGGCCATGGCGAAACTGGTGGACAACGGGCAGGAGCCAACACCAGAGCTCAAAAGGGCCTTGGCCGCGCTGTTGTCCTACGTGAAGGCACAGAAAGCTCACTTTAAACCACAGGGTATCGCTAACCTGCTGTGGGCCATGGCGAAACTGGTGGACAAAGGGCTGGAGCGGACACCAGGTCTTAACGAGGCCGTGGCCGTGCTGTTGCCCCAAGTGAACGCACAGAAAGACCAGTTTATTCCTCAGCATATCGCCAACCTG